>NZ_VDFS01000035.1:9642-21300 GCF_006151955.1 Georgenia sp. 311
AGGCATCGGTTCGGGGAGGCAGCGAATCGCGGGCGGGAGGTCGCGCCATGTCCAGGGACCGGGACCAGAATCCAGCATATGAGACAGAACGGAGGGTCTGGCGTGGTCGGGGCTACAGTTCACGGCATGCAGCAGGACGTCGTACTTCGTCGGCGCGCAGCCAACCGCTAAGCCGGTCCGCTGCGCGCAGCCCTTCGCACCCCCGCGGGTCGAAGGGTTTTTTGTTGCCGCTCTGCCGCTCCACCACCGAGGTACCAGGAGGGTCACCATGGCCAAGGGACCAACCCCGGCGCCGCCCCGCACCGCGCCGAGGCCGCCGCTCGCCCCCACCACGCCCGCCCCGCGGGCGATCGTCGAGGAGGTCGACGGCGCGAAGTCGATCGTCCGGTCGCTCGAGGAGGTCGGCGCGGAGGTCATCTTCGGGATCCCCGGCGGCGCGATCCTCCCGACCTACGACCCGCTGTTCGACTCCACCCGGCTGCGCCACATCCTCGTGCGCCACGAGCAGGGTGCCGGGCACGCCGCGACCGGCTACGCCGCCGCCACCGGCAAGGTGGGCGTCTGCATGGCGACCTCCGGCCCGGGCGCGACGAACCTCATCACGGCGCTCGCCGACGCGAACATGGACTCGGTCCCCGTCGTCGCCATCACCGGCCAGGTCGGTGCGAGCGCGATCGGCACCGACGCCTTCCAGGAGGCCGACATCGTCGGCGCGACGATGCCGCTGACGAAGCACTCCTTCCTCGTCACCGACCCCGACGAGATCCCCGCGCGCATCGCCGAGGCCTTCCACATCGCCTCGACCGGCCGTCCCGGCCCGGTGCTCGTCGACATCGCCAAGAGCGCCCAGCAGTCGTCCACGATGTTCCGCTGGCCCCAGCAGCTCGACCTGCCCGGCTACCGGCCGGCCGTCAAGCCGCACTCGCGCCAGGTGCGCGAGGCTGCGCGCCTGCTCGCCACCTCCCGGCGCCCGGTGCTCTACATCGGCGGCGGCGTCATCCGCGCCCAGGCCTCGGCCGCCCTGCGCCGGCTCACCGACCTGTCCGGTGCGCCCGCGGTCACCACGCTCATGGCCCGCGGCGCGCTGCCCGACTCCCACCCCCAGCACCTGGGCATGCCCGGCATGCACGGGTCGGTCGCGGCCGTCGCCGCCCTCCAGCAGGCCGACCTCATCGTCACCCTCGGTGCCCGCTTCGACGACCGCGTCACCGGTCGGCTGTCCTCCTTCGCTCCCAAGGCGACGGTGATCCACGCGGACATCGACCCCGCCGAGATCTCCAAGAACCGGCACGCCGACGTCCCGATCGTCGGCGACCTCGCCGACACGATCCCCGACCTCGTCACCGAGCTCATCGCCGCGCACGAGCAGTTCGGCAAGCCGGACATCGAGGACTGGTGGCGCCGCCTGGACGACCTGCGCGAGACCTACCCGCTCGGCTGGACGCCGACCGCCGACGGGCTCGTCGCACCCCAGCACGTCATCAGCCGGATCGGCGAGATCGCCGGCCCGGAGGCCATCTACGCCGCGGGTGTGGGACAGCACCAGATGTGGGCGGCGCAGTTCATCCGCTACGAGCACCCCCGCACCTGGCTCAACTCCGGCGGCCTGGGGACGATGGGCTACGCCGTCCCCGCCGCGATGGGTGCCAAGGTGGGCCGACCGGACGCCACCGTGTGGGCGATCGACGGCGACGGCTGCTTCCAGATGACCAACCAGGAGCTCGCGACCTGCGCGATCGAGGGGATCCCGATCAAGGTCGCCGTCATCAACAACTCCTCCCTCGGCATGGTCCGCCAGTGGCAGACGCTCTTCTACGACGGCCGGTACTCCAACACCGACCTCAACACCGGCCACGAGACGGCGCGCATCCCCGACTTCGTCAAGCTCGCCGACGCCTACGGCTGCGTCGGCCTGCGCTGCGAGTCGGTCGGCGACGTCGACGCGACGATCAAGCGGGCGATGGAGATCGACGACCGACCCGTCGTCGTCGACTTCGTCGTCAGCCGGGACGCGATGGTGTGGCCGATGGTCGCAGCCGGCGTGGGCAACGACGACATCCAGTACGCACGAGGGCTCACCCCCTCGTGGGACCGCGACGAGTGAAGCGAGGAACCCGATGAGTACCCGTCACACCCTCTCGGTGCTGGTGGAGAACAAGCCCGGCGTGCTCACCCGCGTCTCCGCCCTGTTCGCCCGCCGCGCCTTCAACATCCACTCCCTGGCCGTGGGCCCGACCGAGCACCCGGAGATCTCCCGGATCACGGTCGTCGTCGACGCCGCGGAGCTGCCGCTCGAGCAGGTGACCAAGCAGCTGAACAAGCTCATCAACGTCATCAAGATCGTCGAGCTCGAGCCCGACGCCTCGGTCCAGCGGGAGCTGCTCCTCGTCAAGGTCCGCGCCGACGACGCCTCGCGCACCGCCGTGCTCCAGGTCGTCGAGCTGTTCCGGGCGCACGTCGTCGACGTCGCACCGGACGCCGTGACGATCGAGGCGACCGGCTCGCACAACAAGCTCCAGGCCCTCCTCACGGCCCTCGAGCCGCACGGGGTCCGCGAGATCGTCCAGTCCGGCACCGTGGCGATCGGCCGCGGCGCCCGGTCGATGACCGACCGCGCGCTCGAACGCGTGCGAACCGCCTGACCCATACTTGACCCAGCGCCGGCCCGCCGGCCCGATCCACCACCGACACCAGGGAGAACCACTGTGGCTGAGCTGTACTACGACGACGACGCCGACCTGTCCGTCATCGCCGGGAAGAAGGTCGCCGTCATCGGCTACGGCAGCCAGGGGCACGCGCACGCGCTGAACCTGCGCGACTCGGGCGTCGACGTCACCGTCGGCCTGCGCGAGGGGAGCTCGTCGGCGGCAAAGGCCACGGACGAGGGCCTCAAGGTCGCGAGCGTCGCCGACGCCGTCGCCGGCGCCGACGTCGTCGTCATCCTCGCCCCGGACCAGGTGCAGCGCAGCCTGTACGCCGAGCAGATCGAGCCGAACCTCAAGGCCGACGCCGCGCTCCTCTTCGCGCACGGCTTCAACATCCGCTTCGGCTACATCAAGCCGGCCGCCGGGCACGACGTCATCATGGTCGCGCCCAAGGGCCCGGGCCACCTCGTGCGCCGCGAGTACGAGGCCGGGCGCGGCGTGCCGGTCATCGTCGCCGTCGAGCAGGACGCCTCGGGCCACGCGTGGGACCTCGCGCTGTCCTACGCCAAGGCGATCGGCGGCCTGCGCGCCGGCGGCATCAGGACGACCTTCACCGAGGAGACCGAGACCGACCTGTTCGGTGAGCAGGCCGTGCTGTGCGGCGGCACCTCCCAGCTCGTCCAGTACGGCTTCGAGGTCCTCACCGAGGCCGGCTACCAGCCCGAGGTCGCCTACTTCGAGGTGCTCCACGAGCTCAAGCTCATCGTCGACCTCATGTGGGAGGGTGGCATCGCCAAGCAGCGCTGGAGCGTCTCCGACACCGCCGAGTACGGCGACTACGTCTCCGGCCCGCGGGTCATCACCCCCGAGGTGAAGGAGAACATGAAGGCCGTGCTCGCCGACATCCAGTCCGGCGCGTTCGCCGACCGCTTCATCACCGACCAGGACGCCGGCGCGCCGGAGTTCAAGGACCTGCGCGGCAAGGGCGAGCAGCACCCGATCGAGAGCACCGGTCGCGAGCTGCGCAAGCTCTTCTCCTGGGTCGAGGACCGCGACTCCGACTACACCGAGGGCAGCGCCGCGCGCTGACCTCCGCACCGCCACGAGGCGCCGGTCGGGACGTCCCGGCCGGCGCCTCGCGCGTTGGCGGTGCTACCAGCCGCGGTAGCTGTACCGCACGAGGGCGCCCTCCCCGAAGGTGCCCGTCGTCGCGTAGACGGTGCGCCCGTCGACGGCGACGTCCGCGGGGGAGTCGGCGGCGAAGAGGGTCGTGGCCCGGTTGCGGAACGGCGGGATGACCGAGACCTCCCCGCCGAACATCTCGGCGACGAGGATGGCGCCCGTCGGGGTGATGGCCAGGCCGGTGGCCCCGTGGAGGTTGCCGGTGACCTCGAAGGTGGGGCCACCGCGGGCGCTCACCCGGTAGACGCTGCTCAGCGGCACGATCTCCCCGACGCTGCCGCCGAGGGTCGTGACGTACAGCCCGCCGTCCCAGCCGCGCTGGACGTCGGTGGGGACGGGCTCGGCGACGAACTGCTTGCCGACGACGCAGTCAGGGATGTCGGCCCCTGGCATCTGCCCCTCGAGCGCCGCCTCGATCTCGGCGGTGAACCGGACGGACTTGCCGGGCAGGACGCCGACGGTGGAGATGTCCCCGGTCCGCTCGTTCACCTTGAGGATCGCGTTGGCCGCGGCGTCGGCGACGTAGATCGTGCCGTTGTGGGCGTCGAGCTGGTAGCCGTGCGACTCGACGATCCCGGTGTAGCTGTCGAGCGGGATGCCGACCTGCTCCTCGAAGGCGGCGACGTCGGCGGCACACTGCCCTCGCAGGCCGCGGAAGCCGTAGGTCTGCCCGGCGTCGGGGTTGTCGGCGATCTCGTGGGCCCACAGGTCGTCGCTGACGACGGTGCGCTCACCGTTGCGGGTCCGCACGACGTGGGTCGTGGGAGTACCGCTGCTGAGGTCGCTCTCGATGTGGTAGGTCGCGCCGCGGTCGTAGGTGACGCCGACGAGCTCACCCGTGTCGGGACCACCGGGGAGGGTGTGGAGGTTGGTGACCGTCCCGGCCCGGTCGACCTTGGACAGGGTGTTGGCGAAGGTCTGGGTGACGTAGACGTCGCCGCGGTTGCCGACCGCGAGCGTGAGCGGGCCGATGAGGCCGCCCGCGACCACCTCGGGCTCGCGGGCCCGGTCACCGGCGTGTGCCGGGACCGAGAGAAGGGTGGCGGTCAGGGCGAGGACACTCGCTCCGGCGGCCAGGGTGCGCTTGCGCATGGACTCCTCCAGGCGTGAGAGAAGGCGGACGTTTCTCCCTGGTGGGACGTCCGGTCCACGGGTGCGCGGCGGCGGGCTGCCTGGGCCCGCCTCGCCCGCCCGTCTCCGCCGGGACAGCGCGAGGCTATGCCCGTTCACAGGGCATGGGAAAGGGGGGACCGGGGAGGATTCGGGCGAACCACCCCGGCATCACCCCGGCTCAGTTGAGGATCGGCACCTGCCACGGGTAGCGGTAGATCTCTCCGCGGCTGGCCGCGATCGCACCCTTGATCGAGAGCACGAGCTGGGCGATGAAGATGCCGATGAGGACGACGACGGCGACCGGGATGAGGATCACCGTGATGACGCTGATCCAGGCGAGGATGCTGACGACCCACACGGTGACGTTGAAGTTGAAGGCGCTCGCGGCGGCGTTGCGGATGAGCGGGCCCCGGTCGCGCCACACCAGCCAGACGACGAGCGGGCCGAGGAAGCTGAGCCAGCCGGCGCTCACCACCATGGCGATGAGCGGGGAGAGGTGGGCGATGACGGCGATGGTGCGGTCGTCGCCGCTCGGCTGCCCGCCGTAGGGCGGCTGCTGCCCGTAGCCGTAGGGCTGCTGCCCGTACCCGGGCGGCTGCTGCCCGTACCCGTGGGGCTGCTCGCCGTAGGGCTGCTGACCGTAGGGCTGCTGGCCGAACGGGTCACCACCGGGCTGCTGGGGAGGGGGAGGCGTGGACATCGTGGCTCCTTGGTCGCCGTTCGCTGCTGCTCCAAGCGTACGCACGGACGGGCCGCGGGACTGGCACACTCGGCACATGAGTGAGCACACCGAGCCGGAGCTCGACCACGACGACGCCCGCGACGCCGCCGTCGCCTCCTACTGGGCGACCGCCCGCAAGCGCGCGGGCCTCAACCGGCTCGACGTCGTCGTCGGCCAGCAGGCCCTCGGGGCGGTCCAGCCGCCCGCGTGGTCCTTCGGCTCCGGCTCCGAGGAGGCCGACTCGCTCCTCGACCTCGTCCTCGCCGGCCGCAAGACGGCCACGGCCAGCGCGGAGAGCCCGTACTCGGCGCAGGGCGTGCCGGTCCCGGTGCCCGGTGACCTCTCGATCATCCTCGACGGCGCCGGACGGCCCCGTGCGCTCATCGTCACCACGGAGGTCGAGGTGCGTCCCTTCCGGGAGGTGGACGCCGAGCACGCCGCCGCGGAGGGGGAGGGGGACCTGTCCCTCGAGCACTGGCGCACGGTCCACGAGCCGTTCTTCGCCGCCGAGCTGGCGGAGGCGGGTCTGCCCTTCGACGCGGACGTCCCGGTGGTCCTCGAGCGCTTCAAGCTGCTCGACCCCAAGCCGCGCCGGCACCACGAGGACGTCCGCGAACCTGTCACTACGTGAGACGACCGTCCCGATGGGCGGACGGCGGTCTAAGGTGGCGCGCATGACGCGCACCATCGACCTCGCAGTGATCGCCGGCGACGGGATCGGACAGGAAGTCGTCGCCGAGGGCCTCAAGGTCCTCGACGCCGTGGTCTCCGGGCAGGACGTCACCGTCCGGACCACGCCCTACGACCTCGGCGCCGCCCGCTGGCACCGGACTGGGGAGACCCTCACCGCCGAGGACCTCGCCTCGCTCCGCGGCCACGACGCCATCCTCCTCGGCGCCGTCGGCGACCCGAGCGTCCCCAGCGGCGTGCTCGAGCGGGGCCTGCTCCTGCGTCTGCGCTTCGAGCTCGACCACTACGTCAACCTGCGCCCCTCCCGCCTCTTCCCGGGCGTCGACTCCCCGCTGGCAGCCCCGGGCGAGGTCGACTTCGTCGTCGTGCGCGAGGGCACCGAGGGCCCTTACGTCGGCAACGGCGGCGCGATCCGCGTGGGCACCCCGCACGAGGTCGCCAACGAGGTCAGCGTCAACACCGCCTTCGGCGTCGAGCGCGTCGTGCGTGACGCCTTCGCCCGTGCCGCGGCCCGCCCGCGCAAGAAGCTCACGCTCGTCCACAAGCACAACGTGCTCGTCCACGCGGGCCACCTGTGGCGGCGCACCGTCGAGCGGGTGAACGCCGAGTTCCCGGACGTCACCGTGGACTACCTCCACGTCGACGCCGCGACGATCTTCCTCGTCACCGACCCCTCGCGGTTCGACGTCATCGTCACCGACAACCTCTTCGGCGACATCCTCACCGACCTCGCCGCGGCCATCACCGGCGGCATCGGCCTGGCCGCCTCGGGCAACGTCAACCCCGACCGCACCTCGCCGAGCATGTTCGAGCCCGTCCACGGCTCCGCGCCCGACATCGCGGGCCAGGGCAAGGCCGACCCGACCGCCACCGTGCTGTCGGTCGCGCTGCTCCTCGACCACCTCGGGTACGGCCAGGAGGCCGCTCGCGTGGAGGCCGCCGTGGCGGCCGACATCGCGAACCGCGGCACCGCCACCCGCTCGACCAGCGAGGTGGGCGACGCGCTCGCGGCGGCCGTCTCCGCCGCCGTCCCCGCCTGACGGCACGTGGCCGGGTCCGCCCGGCCAGCGGCGCCCGAGGGGCTACCCTCGGATCCGAACTCACCAGCACCCGCCCCGGCGGATGACCCGATGGACCGCTGGAGGCCCGCCATGACCACCGCACCCGCCGACTACGCGATCGTGCCGAGCTCCCACCCGCGCACGACGGCCCAGCGGACGGCAGCCCTCGAGCGGCTGAGCTTCGGCGTCGAGTTCACCGACCACATGGCCCGGGCGACGTGGACGCCGGAGGAGGGCTGGCAGGGGCACCGGGTCGAGGCCTTCGCGCCCCTGGAGCTGTCCCCGGCGGCGGCGGTCCTCCACTACGCGCAGGAGATCTTCGAAGGGCTCAAGGCCTACCGCCACGCCGACGGCTCGGTGTGGGCCTTCCGCCCGGAGGCCAACGCCCGGCGCTTCGCGGCGTCCGCGCGTCGGCTGGCGATGCCCGAGCTGCCCGAGGAGGACTTCCTCGCCTCGATCAGCGCGCTCGTGGAGACCGACCTCGAGTGGGTGCCCTCGACGGAGGGCGCGAGCCTGTACCTGCGGCCCTTCATGATCGCCACCGAGCCCTTCCTCGGCGTCCGGCCGGCGCAGCGCTACGAGTACCTCGTCATCGCCTCGCCCGTCGGCCCCTACTTCGTCAACGGCTTCCAGCCCGTGTCGATCTGGGTCGCGCAGGACTACCACCGCGCCGGTCCCGGCGGCACCGGCCACGCGAAGTTCGGCGGCAACTACGCCGCGAGCCTGCTCCCGCAGCAGCGCGCCAACGCCCAGGGTTTCGACCAGGTGTGCTTCCTGGACGCGGCGACCCGCACGAACCTCGAGGAGCTCGGCGGGATGAACGTCTTCGTCGTCGACGAGGACGGAGTGGTCCACACCCCGGCGCTCACCGGCACCATCCTCGAGGGCGTCACCCGCTCCTCGATCCTCACCCTCCTCACCGAGGAGGGCCTGGAGGTGCGCGAGCGCGACATCCCGCTCACCTGGCTGCTCGACGGCGTCCGCGACGGCTCCGTGCGCGAGGTGTTCGCGTGCGGCACCGCGGCGGTCATCACCCCGATCGGCCGTCTCGCCGGTGAGTCCTTCGACGTCACGGTCGGGGACGGGGCTGCCGGCCCGGTGACGAGCCGGCTCTTCGACCGGCTCACCGACATCCAGTTCGGGCGGGCGCAGGACCCCCACGACTGGATGCGCCGCCTCGCCTGAGGCGCGCCCGCCATCCGGACCCGTGGTCCCGGTCACCGAACATGTGTCATCATGACGCCATGCAGCTCCGGCTCATTATCGGCTAGCGCACGCGGCACCGACCCCGCCACGTGCGCAACCTCCCGTACCCCGGGAGGTTTTTTTGTTGCCGGCCGCGGCGAGAACCCGCGCCACGCCCCCTCGGCCGGGGGAGCAGGACTGTCACCGCTGGACCAAGGGAATGGGAACGATGAGCACGACGACGCGCCTCTCCTCGCTGGGTGAGCTCACCATCGACGTCTACGACACGACCCTGCGCGACGGCGCGCAGCAGGAGGGGATGAACCTCTCCGTGGCGGACAAGCTCGCCATCGCCTCGCTGCTCGACGAGCTCGGTGTCGGCTACATCGAGGGCGGGTGGCCCGGCGCCATTCCCAAGGACACCGAGTTCTTCGCCCGGGCCGCCAAGGAGCTCGACCTGCGCCACGCGCGGCTCGCGGCCTTCGGCTCGACCTGCAAGGCCGGCACCACCCCGCACGACGACCCCCAGGTGCGGGCGCTCGTGGACTCCGAGGCGCCGGTCGTGACGATCGTGGCCAAGAGCGACATCCGGCACGTCGAGCGGGCGCTGCGCACGTCCGCCGAGGAGAACCTGCGGATGATCACCGACACCGTGCGCTACCTGCGCGAGCAGGGCCGCGAGGTCATCCTCGACGCCGAGCACTTCTTCGACGGCTACCGCTTCGACCGTGGTTACGCCCTGTCCGCCGTCACCGCGGCCCTCGAGGCGGGCGCGGAGGTCGCCGTCCTGTGCGACACGAACGGCGGGATGCTCCCGGGCTGGGTGCACGAGATCGTCGCCGACGTGCGCACCCAGGTGGACGGCCGGCTCGGCATCCACGCCCACAACGACACCGGGTGCGCCGTGGCCAACTCCCTCGCCGCCGTCGAGGCCGGCGCCCGGCACGTGCAGGGCACGGTCAACGGCTACGGCGAGCGCACCGGCAACGCCGACCTCGTCACCGTCGTGGCGAACCTCGAGCTCAAGCACGGGGTGCGCACCCTCGCCGGCGACGGTCTGCGCGAGTCGAGCCGCCTGTCCCACGCGATCAGCGAGATCACCAACATCAGCCCCTACGGGCGCCAGCCCTACGTCGGGGCCAGCGCCTTCGCCCACAAGGCCGGCCTGCACGCCTCGGCCATCCGGGTGGACCCCGACCTGTACCAGCACATCGACCCGGTCGCCGTCGGCAACGACATGCGCATGCTCGTCTCCGAGATGGCCGGGCGGGCGAGCATCGAGCTCAAGGGCCGCGAGCTCGGCATCGACCTGTCCGGGCGACCGGACGTGCTCGGCAGGGTCACCGAGCGCGTCAAGGCGGCCGAGGCGCAGGGCTACACCTTCGACGCCGCCGACGCGTCCTTCGAGCTCGTCCTGCGTGAGGAGCTCGACGGCACCCGGCCGCGGTACTTCACCGTCGAGAGCTGGCGGGCGATGGTCCAGACGCTGAGCCAGGACATCTCCCTCACCCAGGCAGAGGCCACCGTCAAGCTGCACACCGGCCGCGGCCGCGTCGTGTGCACCGGCGAGGGCAACGGCCCGGTCAACGCCCTGGACCACGCGCTGCGCCAGGCGCTCGTCGACGTCTACCCCGAGCTCGAGGACTTCGAGCTCATCGACTTCAAGGTGCGCATCCTCGACACCCAGTCCGGCACGGACGCCACGACTCGGGTGCTCATCGAGACCTCCGACGGCGTCCACTCGTGGAGCACCGTCGGCGTCGGGCCCGACATCATCGAGGCGAGCTGGGAGGCCCTGGTCGACTCCGTCGTCTACGGGCTCCTGCGCCGCGACGTCTCGCCGCGCTGACCACCGGGGCGCGAGGGGTCCTGCCGGGGTGCGCTCGCGGCGCGGGCCGCCGGCCGGGCTAGGGTGGGCAGCGTGCGCGGTGAGTACAAGGTGCCAGGAGGCAAGCTGGTCGCGGTCGACCTCGACGTCGTCGAGGACCGGTTGCGCGACGTCAGCGTGTCCGGGGACTTCTTCCTCGAGCCAGACTCGGCGCTCGCCCTCATCAACGGCGCGCTGGAGGGGATGCCCGCCGACGCACGCGCCGAGGACCTCGCCCGCGCCGTGAACGGGGCGCTCGGCCCGGACGTCGCCATGGTCGGCTTCGACGCCGAGGCGGTCGGGATCGCGGTCCGCCGAGCCCTCGGCCGGGCGACGAGCTGGGCCGACCACACCTTCGACGTCATCGGCCCGCGGACGATGCACCCGGCGATGCACGTCGCCCTCGACGAGGTCATCCCCGCGGAGGTCGCCGCCGGCCGCCGTCCCCCGGTGCTGCGCATCTGGGACTGGGACGCCCCGCTCGTCGTCATCGGCTCCTTCCAGTCGGTGCGCA
The DNA here is from genome assembly GCF_006151955.1 of Georgenia sp. 311. Lineage (NCBI taxonomy): Bacteria > Bacillati > Actinomycetota > Actinomycetes > Allobogoriellales > Allobogoriellaceae > Georgenia > Georgenia sp. 311. The sequence continues at coordinate 20,621 of NZ_VDFS01000035.1, forward strand.
ACGAGATCGACCCGGAGGGTCTGGCCCGCCACGACATGATGGTCGTGCGCCGCATCTCCGGCGGCGGGGCGATGTTCATGGAGCCCGGCAACTGCATCACCTACTCCCTCGTCGTGCCCACCTCGCTCGTCGAGGGGCTGAGCTTCGAGCGCTCCTACGCCTTCCTCGACGACTGGGTGCTCGGCGCGCTCAAGGACGTCGGCGTCACTGCCCGCTACGTCCCGCTCAACGACATCGCCTCCGACGCCGGCAAGATCGGCGGGGCCGCGCAGAAGCGGTTCGCCAGCGGCGTCGTCCTGCACCACGTGACGATGAGCTACGACATCGACGCCGACAAGATGCTCGAGGTGCTGCGCATCGGCCGGGAGAAGCTGTCGGACAAGGGGACGAAGAGCGCGAACAAGCGCGTCGACCCCATGCGCTCGCAGACCGGGATGGCCCGGGCCGACATCATCGACGCGTTCATCGCCCACTTCGAGGGCCGGTACGACACCCGCCGCTCGGACTACACCGCCGAGGAGCTCGCGCGGGCCGAGGAGCTCATGCGCACGAAGTTCCTCGACGACGCCTGGACCAACCGGGTCCCCTGACCCTCACACCTCCCTTCCACCCCTTTCCCGTCGAGAGCTGGATCGTGCACCGTGCAGGATCCAGCTCTCGACGCATGAAGGGGTGGGGAG
>NZ_VDFS01000035.1:21582-33662 GCF_006151955.1 Georgenia sp. 311
CGACGAGCGTCCTGGGAGTCGGCCGGTGGGGCGATATCGTCAGGAGCGTGAGCAGTGAGGTGACCGGGCGACTGGCTGCTGTGCGCGAGCGGGTCGCGCGCGCGGCACGGGTTGTCGGGAGGGACCCCGACGACGTGCGCATCCTCCTCGCCGTCAAGACGCAGACCGGCGACGTCGTGCGCGAGGCAGTCCTCGACGGCGCGCGCCTCCTGGGGCACAACCGCGCCCAGGAGCTCGTCGCGATGGCTCCCGAGCTCGCCGACGTCCCGCACGAGATGCACTTCATCGGACGGCTGCAGTCGAACAAGGCGACCAAGGTCGTCCCGCTCGTCTCCTGCGTGCAGAGCGTCGACGGTCTCGCGCTGGCCCAGCGGCTCGACCGGCTCGCGGGCGAGGCCGGCCGCGTGCTCGACGTCTTCGTCCAGGTCAACACCTCGGGGGAGGCGAGCAAGGCGGGCTCCGCGCCGGAGGGGGCGCTCGAGCTCGCCGTCGGCGTCGGGGTCCTGCCCCACCTGCGGCTGCGGGGCCTGATGACCATCGGCGCGAACTCTGCGGACGTCGACGTCGTCCGGGCCTCCTACGAGCGGCTCGCCCGGCTGCGCGACGACGTCGTCGCGAGCGGTGCCCCCGGCACCGGGGACGCACGCGAGCTGTCGATGGGAATGAGTCGGGACCTCGAGGTCGCGGTCGCGGCCGGGGCGACCATGGTCCGGGTCGGCACCGCCGCCTTCGGGAGCCGGCCCGCCTGACGTGCGGCTTTTCCGGGTTGCCGCGACGTTCGCGTACGGTGTCGGGCGTTGTCGAGAGAGACTGGAAGGTCGATGTCCGAAATGCCCGGGAATCGGCGGCTGACGCCGGCGCAGATCCTGCTCATCGTCGTGGTGAGCATCCTCGTCCTGCTCTTCGTCGTCCTGCTCGCCGGACGGCTCGGGGGCGAGGACGAGCGGTCCGCCGCCGACGCGTCCACCACCCCGGCGGAGGCTCCCGCGGCCAGCGGGACCGCCACCCCGGCGCCCCGGGAGGAGGGGGCGACGCCCGCACCCGAGTCGGAGTACTTCGCCTCACCCACCGGCAACATCGTCTGCGTGCTCACCGTCGACAGCACCGAGTGCGTGATCTCGAACTTCACCTACGAGGCCACCGACGCGGCCGAGTGCGGTGATGAGGGCGCCGGCGGCCACCTGCGCGTGGAGCCGGCCGGGGCGTCGATGCCCTGCGAGCCGCTCGTCGTCGCCGGTGACGTCTCGCCCCTCGCCTACGGCGAGACGATCAGCGCGCACGGCTACACCTGCGAGAGCGCGGAGAGCGGCGTCACCTGCCGCCACGACGAGTCCGGCTACGGGTTCACCGTGGCCCGGGCCGCCTACTCCCTCTTCTGACGTCCTGAGCACGAGGCCCGGACCGCCGTCGCGGTCCGGGCCTCGTGGCGATCACCAGATCTTCACGCGCTCCTCGGGCGGGAGGTACAGCGCGTCGCTGGGCTGGACGTCGAAGGCCTCGACGAAGGAGTCGAGGTTGCGCACGACGCCGTTGCAGCGGAACTCGTTCGGCGAGTGCGGGTCGATCGCCAGCAGCCGGATGACCTCGGCGTCGCGGGCCTTCTGCTGCCACACCCGGCCCCAGCAGTAGAAGATGCGCTGCAGCCCGGTGAGCCCGTCGATCACCGGCGCCTCGTCCAGGCCGGCGAGCCCCTGCTTGCGCAGGGCGATCTCGTAGGCCTTGATGGCGATCGTCAGACCGCCGAGGTCACCGATGTTCTCCCCGATGGTCAGCGCGCCGTTGACGTGGTGCGATCCGTCCAGCTGGGCGGGGGAGAAGGCGTCGTACTGGGCGATGAGCGCCTTCGTGCGGGCCTCGAACTCGGCACGGTCCTGCTCGGTCCACCAGTCCTGCAGCCGGCCGGTGCCGTCGTACTTGGAACCCTGGTCGTCGAAGCCGTGGCCGATCTCGTGGCCGATGACGGCGCCGATCCCGCCGTAGTTCCACGCGTCGTCCGCCTCGGCGTCGAAGAACGGCGGCTGGAGGATCGCGGCGGGGAAGACGATCTCGTTCATCGTCGGGTTGTAGTAGGCGTTGACCGTCTGGGGCGGCATGAACCACTCGTCGCGGTCCATCGGCTTGCCCAGCTTGGCGAGCTCGCGCTTCGTCTCGAACAGCTCGGCGCGCCGCACGTTGCCCATGAGGTCCGTGGGGTCGATCTCCAGGGTGGAGTAGTCGCGCCACTTGTCGGGGTAGCCGATCTTGGGGGTGAAGGCAGCGAGCTTCTCCAGCGCGCGCTCCTTGGTCTCCTCACCCATCCAGTCGAGCCCGGTGATCGACTCCCGGTAGGCCTCGATGAGGTTGTCGACGAGCTCCTGCATGCGGGCCTTGTGCGCCGGCGGGAAGTACCGCTCGACGTAGATCTTGCCCACGGCCTCGCCCAGCACGCCCTCGACGAGGGACACGCCCCGCTTCCACCGCTCGCGCAGCTCCGGCGCGCCGGTGAGGGTGCGGCCGTAGAAGTCGAAGTGCTCCTCGACGAACGCGGCAGGCAGGTAGGGCGCGCGGGTGGAGACGACGTGCCACAGCAGCCACATCCGCAGGGAGTCGACGTCGAGCTCCTCCCAGGCGGCCGCGAAGTGCGTGAGGTAGGACGGCATGCCGACGATGGAGGTGTCGAGGGCGCCGGCGGGCAGGTCGAACGCCTCGCGCCACAGGTCCCACGGGAAGCCGGGGGCGCCCTCGACGACCTCGGCCCACGTGCGCGGGTTGTTGATGAGGTCGGCCTCCCGCGACTTCACCTTGTCCCAGTGACCCGCGGCCAGACGCGTCTCGACCGCCATGACCCGCTGCGCCGCGCCCATCGCCTCGTCGGCGGCGACGAGTCCGGAGAGCTCGAGCATGGTGGCGACGTGCGCGACGTAGGCCGAGCGGGTCTCGGCGTGCGCGTCCTCGCGGTAGTAGGACTCGTCGGGCAGCCCGAGCCCGCTCTGCCACAGGAAGACCGAGTAGCGGTCGGGGTCGTTGAAGTCGGTGTCGACGAAGAGCGCGACGGCGCCGCCGATGCCGGTGGGCGCCAGGGTGCCCATGGCGCGCGCGAGGGCGTCCTTGTCACGGGCGGCGGTGAACAGCTCGAGGTCGGCCTGCAGGGGCGCGGTGCCCAGCGCCTCGATGCGCTCCTCGGCCATGAACGAGGCGTACAGGTCCCCGATCTGCTTCGCCTCACCCGTGGCGTCCTCGGTGGCGGCCTCGGTGATGATGTCGCGCACCCGCTGCTCGGACAGGTCGCGCAGCACCATGAAGGCGCCGTCCCGGGCACGGTCCGCGGGGATCTCGTGCTCCCGGACGTAGGTGCCGTTGATGAAGCGGTAGAGGTCGTCCTGCGGCCGCACGGACGTGTCCATGGCCTGCTCGAACGACATGGGAGCGGTCGTCTCGTTCGTCGTCATGCTCCGACGATACGGGAGCCCTCGGACAGGGGTCCCCGGCACGGCCCGCGCACGGCAAGATAGGGGTCATGCGCATCCACATCGCCGCCGACCACGCCGGCTACGAGCTCAAGACCGCCCTCGTCGAGCACCTCACCGCCGGCGGCCACGACGTCGTCGACCACGGCGCCCACGAGTACGACGCCGAGGACGACTACCCCTCGTTCTGCTTCGCCGCGGGCGAGGCCGTCGTCGCCGAGCCGGGGAGCCTGGGCATCGTCCTCGGCGGCTCGGGCAACGGTGAGCAGATCGCCGCGAACAAGGTCCGCGGCGTGCGCGCCGCCCTCGTGTGGGACACCGACACCGCCGTCCTCGCACGGGCGCACAACGACGCCAACGTCATCTCCCTCGGTGCCCGCAAGCACCCGGTGGACGACGCGATCGCCTTCGTCGAGGCGTTCCTCGCCGAGCCGTTCTCCGGCGAGGCCCGCCACCAGCGTCGCATCGACCAGCTCGCGGCCTACGAGCAGCGCTAGAAGCCCCAGCCGGTGCTGGGGGCCACCGGCCAGCCCAGGGCGGCCGCCGCCGGGACGAGCGAGCCGGGGACGAGCTCGGTGACCCGCCCGGCGGCGTGCAGCGCGCTCAGGGTCGTCCCGCCGAGGTAGGCGGAGCCGAGGTCTGCGACGCCGATCGCCAGGTGCGCCGGTGCCTCGGTCCGGGTGACCTCGACGCCCTCGGGGCCGCCACGCACGTGCCACCGGCCGTGGTTGTCGGGCACGAGCGGGTCGCTGACGTCGAGGACGACGTCGATGTCGCACGGGTAGGAGCGCAGCCGCAGCGCGGCGGGCAGGTCGAGGATGCGCACCCACAGGTCGTCGTGGATCTTGCGGTTGGTGCCGCGCAGGTCGGTGAGCAGGCCGAGGACGGCGTCGTCGGGCGCGAGGTTGCGCACCTCGACCGTCCCCATGAGGTCGAGGTCGAGGAGGGTGGCCCACAGCGCCCGCGCGGCCGCGGCGTCCAGCGCGAGGACGTCGTGGATCTTGACGACGCCCTCCGGGCGGCTCTCGTCGCTCCACTTCTCCGTGCGCCGCAGCAGCGCGTAGCCGCGCGGCTCGCCCGCGGCGTCCCGGACGAACGCGATCCGCCGCCGCTCGGCGCCCTTGCGGGCCGAGGGCCAGTCCAGGACGTGCAGCCGCCGCAGCGCCTCGGTGTCCCGGGTGATCCACCCGGGACGCACGGCGCTGCCGTGGACCTGCTCCAGCTCGGCGCCGTGCCGGGCGACGTCGAAGGTGTCGAGCTCGACGAGGAGCTCCTCGCTCCCGGGAACCGGGCGCAGGTCGGCGCCCCTGCCCAGGGTGAGCGAGGCGCGGTGGCTCGCGATGCCGTATCCGTACCGGCCGTAGATACCGCTCTCCGCGGCGTTGAGGACCGAGAGGACCTCGCCGCGGTCGCGGCTGCGGCGCAGGTGCGCGTGGAGCATCGCGCGGCTCAGGCCGCGCCGGCGGTGCCCGGGGTGCACCCCGACCCAGGTGAGGCCGGCGGCGGGCACCCGCTGCCCGCCGGGCACCTGCACCCGGAAGGCGTAGGAGGAGTGCATCGCCGCGAGCATCGTCCCCCGCGGGCCGTCGAACCAGACGCCGACGCTGCGCGCAGGCTCCAGCGCCCACACGTCGACCTGGTCGTCCTCGGGGGAGGGTTCGAAGGCGAAGGCCCAGCGGTCGATCTCGCGCATGGCGTCGCGGTCGGTGGCGTCGTCGAGCTCGGCGAGGCGGTAGCCGGGCGGCAGCGGGACCTGTGTGGGGTGGGTGTGGGGCACGGGGACGAGCATGGCAGCAGCCCCGACGGCGTAGCGAGCGGTTTTTGGGACAATGGCGGGCGTGACCGACTGGAGCGAGCTCGTCCTCGACGTCGCCGAGGACGTCCCACCCGGTCGTGCCACGACGTACGGCCTCGTCTCGGAGGCCGCGCGGGCGCGCACCGGCCAGGGCTCGGCGCGGTCGGTCGGCGCGGTCATGGCGCGCGAGGGCGGTTCCGTCGCCTGGTGGCGGGTCGTCCGCGCCGACGGGTCGCTGCCCAGCCACCTCGCCGCCCGCGCCGCCGAGCACTACGCCGCGGAGGGGACGCCGCTGCGTCCCGGTGGCGCCGTCGACCTCACCCGCGCCCTGTGGGACCCCGTGGAGGAGCTCCATGCCTGAAGGCCACTCGATCCACCGGCTCGCGCTCGCGTTCGACGAGCTGCTCCACGGGCAGCGGCTGGAGGTGAGCTCACCCCAGGGCCGCTTCGCCGCGGGCGCCGCGCTGCTCGACGGGCACCGGCTCGTCGCCACCGACGCCCACGGCAAGCACCTGTTCCTCGGCTTCGCGGCCGGCGACGACGCGGCAGCCGAGGAGCTGCGCTGGCTGCGCGTGCACCTCGGGCTGGCCGGCTCGTGGACCTTCGCCGGCGACTCGACGTTCCACGCCCCGCACGCCATCGGCGCGCCCCGGCGCCGCGTCGCGGAGGAGGAGACGCCACTGTCCGGCGAGAGCACGGAGGTGGCCCCGGACGACTGGCAGCCGCCCGAGCCGCGCGGGGCCGTGCGCGTCCGGCTGCTCGGTGAGCACGGCGTCGCCGACCTCACCGGCCCCGCCGCGTGCGAGGTGGTGACGCCGGAGGAGAAGGCGGCGGTCCAGGCCCGGCTCGGCCCCGACCCGCTGCGCACCGACGGGGACCCCGAGGTGTTCGTCGCGGACGTCCGGCGCCGGGCGCGGCCGGTGGGCGAGCTCCTCATGGACCAGGCGGTCATCGCCGGCGTCGGCAACATCTACCGGGCCGAGGCGCTCTACCGGGCGCGACTCCACCCGCGTCGCCTCGGCAGGACCGTCTCGGCGGCCAAGCTGCGCGGCATGTGGGCCGACCTCGCGGTGCTCATGGCCGACGGCGTGGCCACCGGCCGCATCGTCACCACCGAGCCGGAGGACCGGCAGGAGGAGGACGACCGGTGGTACGTCTACCACCGCTCGGGCCGCCCCTGCCTGCGCTGCGGCACCCGGGTGACCGAGGACGTCATGGGTGCGCGGCGGGTGTTCTGGTGCCCGCGCGAGCAGCGCCGCTGAGCCCTGCGGTCCCGTCCGCGCCCGCTCAGCCCTGGGGGACGGGCGCCGCGACGACGAGCGCGGCGACCGTGTCCGCCAGCGGCGTGGTGAGCCGCACGGTGCGCCCGCCGCGCGGGGCGAGCAGCCCTTGCTCGTCGGCCCGGTAGAGCTCGGCGAGGCTCTCGGCCACCGGCATCGGCAGACCGGTCGCCGCGAGCGTGGGCGCCCACGCCTCCTCGGGCAGCGGGACGACGGCGAGCTCGCGGCCCAGTGCCGCGCCGAGCACCGCCGCCACCTCCCGCTCGGTGTACTCCGGCCCGAGGACGTCGACGACCTCGTCCGCCGCCGCCGGCGCGAGGAGGGTGCGGGCGACGACGACGCCGAGGTCGCGGGTGGCGCCCATGGGGTGCAGGACGTCGGCGGACGCGGCGAAGACCGGGTAGACGCCCTCGGCGCGCGCGACGTCGAGGACGTCACCGACCTTCTCCTGGAAGTGCCCCGAGCGCAGCGCGCTGACCCGTGCGCCGGTCGCCCGCAGCGACTCCTCGAGGACGTGGAGCCCTGCGATCGGCCCCGTCCCGCCCGGCAGGTCGGCCCCGCCTGAGGACAGGACGACGACGTGCGGCACACCCGCCCGCCGCACGGCGCCCGCCGTCGCGCCGGCGACGGCCCGGGCGTCCGTGGCACCGTCCTCGACGGTGAGGTCGAAGGGCAGCAGGGCGAACAGCCCGGTGCACCCGGTGAGGGCCTCGGCCAGCGCCTCCTCGTCGTGCAGGTCGACGAGCCGTGCCTGCGCGCCGCGTGCCTCCCACGCGGCGGCGGCCTCGGGACGGCGGACGAGGACGCGCACGGGCCGGCCCGCGCGCAAGAGGTGGTCCGCGGCAGCGGACCCGACACGTCCGCTGGCTCCGGCGATGGCGTACATGGGTGCTCCTTCGGGTCGGTGTGCCTGGATCACCGACGCTACGGAGGAGTCTGCGGAGCATCCATGCCTGTCCCTCCGCCCTTCTTGACCGTTCGTCCACTCTCAGCAGGACGTCCGGTTCGTCCGGTGTCAGACTGCGCGCATGAAGGCCACGCCCTGGCAGAGTGCCGACCGCCTCGCGCAGGCGCTGCACACTGTGCGGATGCGCGGCACGTTCTACTGCCACGCCGAGCTCACCGAACCGTGGGCGCTGGAGATGCCGGCGTTCCCTGGGACCGTGAGCTTCCACGCCATCACGGCGGGCACGTGCTGGCTGCGGGTCGACGGCGGGGAGCCGGAGGAGCTGCACGCCGGCGACCTCGCCCTCGTCCCGCACGGCCGCGGGCACGACCTCCTCAGCGACCCCGGCGTGCGCGGGGCGCGCCGCGTCGACCTGCTGCCCCAGCGCTACCTCACCGAGCACTACTCGGTGCTGCGCCACGGCGGGGGAGGGCGCCCCACCCGGCTCGTGTGCGGCGTCGTCGGCTTCGACGAGCCCGCCGCCAAGGAGCTGCTCCGGGCGCTCCCGCCGGTGCTGCGCACCAGCGAGGACGAGGGTGTGCGCGAGACGCTGCGCCTCATGGCGGGCGAGCTGTCCCGTCCCCGGCCCGGCGGGGAGGCGGTGGCGACGCGGCTGGCCGACATCCTCGTCGTCCAGGCGATCCGCGGCTGGCTCGACCGTGACCCGGGCGCCCGGCAGGGCTGGCTGCGGGCGCTGGACGACGAGCGTATCGGGCGGGTCCTGGAGGCCGTCCACGCCGACCCCGGCCACCCCTGGTCGCTCGAGCTGCTCGCCCGCACCGCGGCGATGTCGCGCTCGTCCTTCGCGGCCCGCTTCACCGCGCTCGTCGGCGAGGCGCCGATGGCCTACGTCACCCGCTGGCGGATGCGGCTGGCCCACACGCGCCTCACCGAGGACAGGACGACGGTGGCGGCGCTCGCGGCCGAGCTCGGCTACCGGTCCGAGGCGGCCTTCAGCCGCGCCTTCACCAGGATGGTGGGGCGGACCCCCGGCGCGGTGCGCCGGGGGTCGGCTCAGATGAACAGCGCCGGGTCGGCGTAGGGGTCGACCGCGGTGAGGCGCTCGCGCACCCGCCCGGGCACCCCGACGGACACCGCCCCGTCGGGCACGTCGTGCACGACGACGGCGTTGGCCCCGATCTGCGCGTCGTCGCCGACGGTGATCGGGCCGAGGACCTTGGCGCCCGCGCCGATGACGACGCGGTCCCCGATCGTCGGGTGACGCTTGCCCTTGGTCATCGACCGGCCGCCGAGCGTCGTGCCGTGGAACATGACGACGTCGTTGCCGACGACCGCCGTCTCCCCGATGACGACGCCCATGCCGTGGTCGATGAACAGCCGGCGGCCGAGCACGGCCCCCGGGTGGATCTCGATGCCCGTGAGGCCCCGGACCAGCTGCGACAGCAGCCGGGCCGGGAGCCGCAGCAACGGGCTCGCGTGCCACATGCGGTGGCACACGCGGTGGGCCCACAAGGCGTGGACACCGGGGTAGCCCAGGGCGACCTCGAGGAGCGTGCGCGCCGCGGGGTCACCGCGGCGCGCAGCCTCGAGGTCCTCCCTCAGGAGCACCCAGAAGCGAACGCTCGAGTCGTGCACCTCAGTCGGCGAACTCGCTGTAGAGCGGGGTGGAGAGGTAGCGCTCCCCGAAGCTCGGGATGACGACGACGATCGTCTTGCCCTCGGCCTCGGGGCGCGCGGCGACCTGGAGCGCAGCGTGCACGGCGGCACCGGAGGAGATGCCGACGAAGATGCCCTCCTCGGCGGTGACGCGGCGGGCCATCACGACGGACTGCTCGGCGGAGACGTCGATGACCTCGTCGTAGACGGAGGTGTCGAGGATCTCGGGGACGAAGTTCGCCCCGATGCCCTGGATCTTGTGCGGGCCGGGCTGGCCACCGTTGAGGATGGGCGACTCGGCGGGCTCGACGGCGATGATCTTGACGTCGGGCTTGCGCTCCTTGAGCACCTGGCCGACACCGGTGATGGTGCCGCCGGTGCCGATGCCGGCGACGAAGTAGTCGACCTCGCCGTCGGTGTCGTTCCAGATCTCCTCGGCGGTGGTCTGGCGGTGGATCGCCGGGTTCGCCTCGTTGGCGAACTGCCGGGCGAGGATCGCGCCCTCGCGCTCGGCGGCGATCTCCTCGGCCTTGGCGACCGCGCCCTTCATGCCCTCCGACCCGGGGGTGAGGACGAGCTCGGCGCCGAAGGCGCGCAGGAGCGCGCGGCGCTCCTTGCTCATCGTCTCCGGCATGGCGAGGACGACGTCGTAGCCGCGCGCCGCGCCGACCATCGCGAGAGCGATGCCGGTGTTGCCGGACGTGGCCTCGACGATGGTGCCGCCGGGGGGCAGGGCGCCGGACTGCTCGGCCGCGTTGACGATGGAGACGCCGATGCGGTCCTTGACGGAGTTGGCCGGGTTGTAGAACTCGAGCTTGGCCAGGACGGTGGCCTTGAGGCCGTCGGTGACGCGGTTGAGCCGGACGAGCGGGGTGTGCCCGACGAGGGCTGTGACGTCGTCGTAGATACGTGCCATTGGGGTTCCTTCGCAGCGGAGGTACGGGGGTGGTGAGGCGGGCCACCGACGCTGGTGGCGAGGAGCGCCCGGCATACGGGCGAGCCGCACGCTAGAGCCGGGCGCTCTACTGACAGGGACGGCAGCAGCAGGTGGAGGCGGGGGCGGCGAGCACGGACATGGCTGCGGCGTCTCCTCTCACGGCTGCGCGGGGGCCGGGACACGGCCTGCTGTCGACCCTAGACCAGGCCGCGTGAACGTTCAATCGCGGACGGCCCCGGAGTTCCTCAGTACGCGGGGTGCGTCGTGCGGGCGCGCTGGGCGTAGGTGTTGAGGAGCGCCGCCCCCGTGGCGGCGTCGTCGACCGTGACGACGATGCGCCGTCCCCCGGAGCGCTCGACGGCGATCGCCTCGCCCTTGCGGACGACGACACCGACCGTGCCGGACACGGTGGTGCGCATTCCCCAGCCGCCGAACTCGGCGAACGGGTTCACCTGGGTCACCTCGGCGCGCTCGACCTCCGTAGCCGGGACGTGGAGGCGCGGCCAGCCGAGTGCGCCGCGGGCGCTGAGCCCGCGGGCGTCGACCTGGACCTGCCACGTCGTCATCGTGAGCATGAGGACGACGACCGGAGCGAGCACGACGACGGGGAAGATCATGTCCGACAGCAGCCAGAACCCGACCCCGAGGAGGACGGCGCAGGTCGCGAGCACCCACGTCGTCGTCTGGCCGATGCCGGCGACGCTGCGCACCCACACCGCCCGCTGACCCTCGGGAAGGTCGGCGACGAGGGCTCCGGCGGGCAGCTCGCCGGTCGCGGGCTGGGCCGGGTCGCTGCCGGCGAGGGCACCGGCGAGGGCGCCGAGCGCGACGGCGGCGACGAGGCTGACGGTCAGGCTCGCGTCGGGGGACGCGGCGTCGAACGCGGACGCGGCGTCGACCTGGACGAGGACCGTCGACAGCGTCATGCCGGCGAACAGCGTGGCCAGCCCGGTGGCGAGGCCGAGCGTCATCCGCCGGGTGATGGCCTGACGTCCGGTGAGGACCGCCAGCGTCCCCATGATGACGAGGGAGATGGCGCTGATGACCCCCGTAGAGGCGACGAGCTCGCCGACCGACCCGGTGCGGTCCACGCCGTCGAGGCCCCAGTGGAGGGCCACGGGGTCGGGCAGGCGGGGGAGGAGGGCGGCGACGACGACCCACGCCGCCGCGGTGATCACGACGGGCAGGAGCACCCCGAGCAGCCAGGCGCGGGTGCGGTGCGGTGGGCGAGTGGTCATGGCGTCTCCTCGGAGGTGAGCATGGCGGCGACGGCGGACAGGGGCAGGCCGAGCGCGGCGGCCTCGGTACGGACGGCCCGCAGGGCGGTGAGCAGCGGTTCGTAGTGCTCCGCCGCGTGGGCGGTGACGACGGCGCCCCGCCCGCGGCGCAGCTCGAGCAGGCCCTCGTCGCGCAGGAGCTGGTAGGCGTGCAGCACGGTGTGCTGGTTGACGTCGAGCGACTCGGCGAGCTCGCGCGCCGAGGGCAGGCGCTCACCGCTGGTGAGCTCCCCGGCGATGACCGCCTGGCGCACCTGCGTCGCGAGCTGCTCGAAGATCGGCAGCGAGCTTGAGGTGTCGATCCTGAGCAGCATAGGTTCATCATATTGCGCTACTGCAACTAGAACAACCATCCGACCGAGTGACCCGAGCAACACCCCACCTGCCCTCGCTTCCGGCCTCCCGTCCTCACCCCCTCCCGCGAGAGCGGACTTGTGCGCGACAGCGGACTTGTGCGCGAGAGCGGACTTGTGCGCCAGAGCCGACTTGCGCGCGGGAGCCGACTTGTGCGCGAGAGCGGACTTGTGCGCAAGCCGAGCCGGTGGGCGGACCCGAGCTTCGTGAGCCCGCCCGTGCCCCGAAGTAGTACTGCTGTCCTGACCGAGTCGTGGGCGTGACGAACCCTGCTGTCGCACAACTCGGCTGTCGTGCGGAAGTCCGCTCTCGTGCACAAGTCCGCTGTCGGGCGGAAGTCGGCTGTCGCGGGGGCGGGGAGGGGGAGGGGGAGGGCTACTCGGGGTGCTCGGTGAGGGTGGTGCCGGCGGGGGTGGGGGTGGCGGGGG
>NZ_VDFS01000035.1:34011-41902 GCF_006151955.1 Georgenia sp. 311
GCGACGTCGTCGACGGCGAAGCCCGCGGCGCGCAGCTCGGACTCGACCCGCCCGGCGTCGGCGTGGGGCAGCGCGATGCGGTGCAGTCGCGTCTCGCGCTGCACGACGACGGGCGCGACGTCCAGCGCGGCCCGCACCGCGTCGGAGTACGCCCGTACCAGTCCGCCCGTCCCGAGCTTCACCCCGCCGAAGTAGCGGACGACGACGGCGCTGAGGTCGACGAGCCCGCTGCCGCGCAGCACCTCGAGCATCGGCATGCCGGCGGTGCCGGAGGGCTCGCCGTCGTCGGAGGAGCGCTCGACGAGGTTGGCGCCCGGGATCCGCACGATGAAGGCCGAGCAGTGGTGCCGCGCATCGGGGTAGGTGTGGCGTGCCTCCTCGACGAGGGCGCGCGCGGAGGCCTCGTCGTCGGCGCGCCGCAGCCAGGTGATGAAGCGCGAGCGACGGATCTCCAGCTCGGCGGTGGTGGCGTCGCCACGGGCAAGGGTGCGAACATCCATGGTGTACCCATTGTGGCCACACCGGAGCGGGGTATCTCACACCCCTCGAGGGGTGGTTGGCATTGGTCAACGTGGCCGTCGCGTGGCAACCTATATGACGGCAATCGTCTCGACCACGAAAGGAGCGGCAGGGCAGATGGCAGTTCCGAAGCGCAAGATGTCCCGTAGCAACACCCGCTCTCGCCGGTCCCAGTGGAAGGCGGAGCCCACCACGCTCCAGACCGTCCGCGTTGGGGGCCGCGAGATCCAGGTGCCCCGGCGCCTGGCCAAGGCCTACCAGAAGGGCCTGGAGTTCGCGGACTGACGAACTTCACACACGAAGCGGCCGTCACCCCGAGGGGGTGGCGGCCGCTTCGCTGTCCCGGCGGGCGAGCCAGGCGACGACGTCGTCGGGGAGGTCGCTGCCGCCGAGGGTCGCCATGTGCCCCTGCCCGGGGTAGGTGATGAGCGTGCTGAGGGCGATGCCCTCGGCGGTCTCACGGACGGCGTCGAGCGGGAAGAACTCGTCCTCCTCGCCGCACACGACGAGCGTGGGCACGGGGATCTGCGCGGGCAGGTCCCGACCGTCGAAGACCGCCTCGGCCTCCGCCTCGACGAGGAGGTCGCCCGGTGGCACGGACTGGTGGGCGAAGAAGCGCCCGGCGACGACGCCGAGGACGCGGCGCACCCAGGGCGGTGTGCGGGGCAGGACGAGCCCGAGGAACGTCGCGCCCGCCTCGGAGTCGTGCCCCGCGGCGCGCTGCCGCGCCCAGCGCACGTCGGTGTCCCGAGCCTCCTCCTCGATCCTCACCGCGGCACCGGCGAGCACCAGCGAGCCGATGAGGGCGGGGTGGCGGGCGGCGAGGTACATCGCCACGAGCCCTCCGTAGGACTCCCCGACGACGACGTCGACATGGCCGCCGAGCTCCTCGCGGATGAAGACGGCGTGGTCGTCGGCCATGTCGGCCATCGTGTGGCCCGGGGGCATGCCGCGACGCCGGGTGACGGTCCACACCGTGTAGCCGGCCTCGGCGTACCGGCCCGCGCCGCCCTCCATGAACCGGCCGAGCGGCCCGGTGGGCAGGGCGCTGCCCGGGCCGCCGGGGAGCATGAGGAGGGTCCGGGGCCCGTCGCCCACGACGAGGTACTCCATCCCGCCTGCGGAGGTGCCGGTGCGGTGCGGCGGCGGGGGGTTGCTCGCGCGGCTCGCGGCGACCACGCCACCGGCGACGGCGCCGAGCACCGCCAGCGTCACGAACGTCCTACGACCACCCATGGTCGTCCCCCTCGTCCCCTCGGTGAGACAAGTATGGCGGTCCGTTCGCACGGACCGCCAGGGTCGGAGCGGGTGACCAGAATCGAACTGGCACCATCTGCTTGGAAGGCAGAGGCTCTACCATTGAGCTACACCCGCGTGCGCCGAGTGGCGCAGGCATGAGTGTAACGCGAGGACGCGGCTCGCCTACAATCGGGGCGCGGCCGGTGGTCGACGGGATGTAGCGCAGCTTGGTAGCGCGTCCGCTTTGGGAGCGGAAGGTCGTGGGTTCGAATCCCGCCATCCCGACTCATGCGCGCGTGGTGGGCCGGACGGGCGTCGTGGTCGCGAGGTGGACGTCACCGCCCCGCGGCTCCGCGGCGTCGCGTCCCCGGCCCGCGGTGGACTACGATGGACTGCGCCTGTGCGCACGGCCGTTTGCCTACGGTCACGCCCCGCACGGCCGCACTGACCCCCGCGCGGGGCCCCATGGACCGAAGAGTGGAGAGCAACTAAGTGAAGAGCGCCGTCGAGACCCTTGAGCCGACCCGGGCCAAGCTCACCGTCGAGGTGTCGTACGAGGAGCTCAAGCCGAGCATCGACCACGCCTACTCCCACATCGGCGAGCAGGTCAACGTCCCCGGCTTCCGCAAGGGCAAGGTTCCTGCCCGCATCATCGACCAGCGCGTCGGTCGCGCCGCCGTCATCGAGCACGCCGTCAACGACGCGCTGCCGGGCCTGTACCGCGACGCCGTCGCCGAGACCGGCATCAAGCCGCTCGGCCAGCCCGAGGTCGAGGTCACCGAGGTCCCGAACGTCACCGGCCCCGTCGGCGGTCAGCTGACCTTCACCGCCGAGGTCGACGTCCGTCCGGAGGTCACCCTCCCGGACCTGTCCACCTACGAGCTCACCGTCGACACGGTCGAGGTCACCGACGAGGACGTCGAGCAGCGTCTCGAGTCCCTGCGCGAGCGCTTCGGCACCCTCGTGGGCGTCGACCGCGCCGCGGCCGAGGACGACTTCGTCTCCATCGACCTCAGCGCGACGGTCGGCGAGGAGGAGGTCGACTCCGTCACCGGCACCTCCTACCAGGTCGGCTCCGGCACCATGCTCGAGGGCCTCGACGACGCGATCACCGGCCTGTCCGCCGGCGAGACCGCGACCTTCACCTCCACCCTCGTGGGCGGCGAGCGCGCCGGTGAGGAGGCGACGGTCACCGTCACCGTCAACAGCGTCAAGGAGCGCGAGCTGCCCGCCGCGGACGACGAGTTCGCCGAGCTCGCCTCGGAGTTCGACACGATCGAGGAGCTGCGCAGCGACCTGCGCGAGCAGATCGCCAAGGACAAGAACGCCAACCGCGCCGTCGCCGCGCGCGACCTGCTCCTCGAGCGCCTGCGCGAGGAGATCGACTTCCCGCTGCCCAAGAACGCCGTGGACGCCGAGATCAAGGCGCACCTGCAGGCCGAGGGCAAGGCGGAGGACGACCCGCACGGCGAGGAGGTCCGCGAGGACACCGAGAAGGCCATGCGCGACCAGTTCATCCTCGACGAGCTCGCCGAGTCCTTCGGCGTGCAGGTCGCGCAGAACGAGCTCCTGGAGTTCCTGCTGTCGACCTCGCGCCAGTACGGCATGGACCCCAACGAGTTCATCCAGTCCGCCAGCCAGGCCGGCCAGATCCCGGTGTTCGCCGGTGAGCTCGCCCGCAACAAGGCCCTCGCGGTCGCGCTGCGCAAGGTGACCGTCCTCGACGGCGCCGGCGAGGCTGTCGACCTCTCCGAGTTCATCGGGTCCGACGAGGACGACGTCGTCGTCTCCGCCGAGAGCGCGGACTCCGGCGAGAGCGCCGACTCGGGCGAGAGCGCCGAGAGCGCCGACTCGGGCGACAGCGCCGACTCGGCCGACAGCGCGGACTCCGCCGAGAGCGCGGAGTCGGCGCCGAGCGCTGACTGACGTCCTGTGTCGTGCAGGGGCGGTGCCGGAGACGGCGCCGCCCCTGTGGCATAGGTGCGCCAACAGCGAAACCGCGACGGCGGCGGCAGATTCCGGTAGCCGCGCGGGTTAGTGTCCTTGAAGACCGGCGGTCGGCAGCGACCGCGCGCCGGACCCCAAACGACAACTATTGGGAGCGTGTGCACGTGAGCCAGCAGCCTCGAGGAGCCCGCGAGGGCAACAGCCTCGGCCTCAACGACTCGATCTACCAGCGACTGCTCAAGGAGCGCATCATCTGGCTCGGGACGGAGGTGCGTGACGACAACGCCAACGCCATCTGTGCCCAGATGCTGCTCCTCGCGGCCGAGGACCCCGAGCGCGACATCTACCTGTACATCAACTCCCCGGGCGGTTCCGTGACCGCCGGCATGGCGATCTACGACACCATGCAGTACGTCCAGCCCGACGTCGCGACGGTGGGCATGGGGATGGCGGCCTCGATGGGCCAGTTCCTCCTGTCCTCCGGGGCGAAGGGCAAGCGCTACGCCACCCCGCACGCCCGCGTGATGATGCACCAGCCCTCCGGCGGCATCGGGGGCACGGCGACCGACATCCGGATCAACGCCGAGCTCATCCTCCACATGAAGCGGGTCCTCGCGGAGATCACCGCCGAGCAGACGGGCAAGACCGTCGACCAGATCAACCGTGACGCCGACCGGGACCGCTGGTTCACCGCCCCCGAGGCGCTCGAGTACGGCTTCATCGACCACGTCGTCGAGTCCGCTGCCTCCGTCGCCGGCGGTGGCGGGACGACCAGCCAGTAGCGGACACCCCGACGACCATCCAGGAGCATCAGTGAGCATCGAATCCCAGTTCATGGCCCGCGCGGGACGCCTCGACGGCTCCGCGCTCGCCGGCGGTCTCGCGCCCGCCGCGCCGTCCGCGCGCTACGTGCTGCCGCAGTACGAGGAGCGCACCGCCTACGGCTACAAGCGCCAGGACCCGTACACGAAGCTCTTCGAGGACCGCATCATCTTCCTCGGGGTGCAGATCGACGACGCGTCGGCCGACGACGTCATGGCCCAGCTCCTCGTCCTCGAGAGCGCTGACCCCGACGGCATGATCACGCTGTACATCAACTCGCCCGGCGGCTCGTTCACCGCGCTCACCGCCATCTACGACACGATGCAGTTCATCAAGCCGCAGATCCAGACGGTCTGCCTGGGCCAGGCGGCCTCGGCCGCCGCGGTCCTGCTGGCCGCCGGCTCGCCCGGCAAGCGCCTCGCGCTGCCGAACTCGCGCGTGATGATCCACCAGCCGGCCCTCGAGGGCGGCAGCTACGCCCAGGCCTCGGACATCGAGATCCACGCCCGCGAGGTGCTGCGCATGCGCGAGTGGCTCGAGGAGACGATCGCTAAGCACTCCGGCAAGCCGGTCGATGAGGTGCGTGAGGACATCGAGCGCGACAAGATCCTCACCGCCGCCGAGGCTCTCGAGTACGGCCTCGTGGACCAGGTGCTCCAGTCGCGCAAGGCAGAGGTCGCGGCCCTCGGGTCGTGACCACCTCCCGCCGGTGACGCGACACTCGCCCAGCGGCGAGACACGCGGGCCCGTCATGGTGTCCAATGGAGTCAGTCCACGGGTGAAGAGGAGTGAGCATGGCACGGAGTGCTGAGGGTGCTGACCTGCTCAAGTGCTCCTTCTGCGGGAAGAGCCAGAAGCAGGTGAAGAAGCTCATCGCCGGCCCCGGCGTCTACATCTGCGACGAGTGCATCGACCTGTGCAACGAGATCATCGACGAGGAGTTCGCCGAGGCGAGCGAGATCGGCCTCGTCGACCTGCCGAAGCCGCGCGCCATCTTCGAGTTCCTCGAGCAGTACGTCATCGGCCAGGAGCCCGCCAAGCGCTCGCTCGCCGTGGCCGTCTACAACCACTACAAGCGGGTGCAGGCGGCGGAGAAGACCCCGGCCGCCGACGACTCCGTCGAGCTCGCCAAGTCCAACATCCTTCTCATCGGCCCCACCGGTACCGGCAAGACCTACCTCGCGCAGACGCTGGCGAAGATGCTCAACGTCCCGTTCGCGATCGCCGACGCGACGGCGCTCACCGAGGCCGGGTACGTCGGTGAGGACGTCGAGAACATCCTCCTCAAGCTCATCCAGGCCGCCGACTTCGACGTGAAGAAGGCCGAGAAGGGCATCATCTACATCGACGAGATCGACAAGATCGCCCGCAAGAGCGAGAACCCGTCGATCACCCGCGACGTGTCGGGAGAGGGCGTCCAGCAGGCGCTGCTCAAGATCATCGAGGGCACGACGGCGTCGGTGCCGCCCCAGGGTGGGCGCAAGCACCCGCACCAGGAGTTCCTCCAGATCGACACGTCGAACGTGCTGTTCATCGTCGCCGGTGCGTTCGCGGGACTCGAGGACATCATCACCTCGCGCACGGGCAGGGCGGGCATCGGCTTCGGTGCGACCCTGCGGTCCAAGGGCGAGGAGACCGACCCCTTCGCCGAGGTGCGCCCCGCGGACCTCCACAAGTTCGGGCTCATCCCCGAGTTCGTCGGCCGCCTGCCGATCGTCACGACCGTCTCCCCGCTCGACCGCGAGGCGCTCATCCGCATCCTCACCGAGCCGCGCAACGCGCTCGTGCGGCAGTACCAGCGGATGTTCGAGATCGACGGCGTCGAGCTCGAGTTCACCGACGACGCCCTCGAGGCGATCGCCGACCTCGGGCTGCTGCGCGGCACCGGCGCGCGCGGCCTGCGCGCGATCATGGAGGAGATCCTCCGCGAGACGATGTTCGAGGTGCCCAGCCGGGACGACGTCGGCAAGGTCGTCATCACCGCCGAGGTCGTCCAGCAGAACGTCAACCCGACCCTGGTCCCGCGTGAGAAGAAGCGTCGTCCGCCGCGCGAGAAGAGCGCCTGACCGGAGGTGCGGCCGGGCCGAAGGTGGCCCACAGTAGACAGCACTGCACGCGAGACGATGTGAGGTGCTGTGTATGCAGATCGACTGGCTCACGCGCGAGATCCCGGCAGGCGAGGACGTCGTCACCGTCACCTTCGACGCCACGCGGGACACGGAGAGCGGCTACCAGGCGGTCGTCACGCGGTGGCGTGACATTCGCCGGACACTGGAGGGCCGCGGGATCGCCTCCCGCACCCTCGACCACGTCGAGGAGCGGGTCCAGATCCCCACCCATGTGGCCGGCAAGCACGGCCGCACGATCGTCGCCGGGCCTGACGGCGTGGTGATCGACCGGGTGCTCCTCGAGCCACCGTCCGACGACCACGGGGTCGTCGGGGGGGACATCTGCTCCCTGGCCCATGTCGCCGACGGCACGGTGGTCTACCTCCTGGCCGAGATCAGCCGCACGGGGGCCCACCTCACCCTGCAGCGCCGCACGGCCGTGGAGTACGAGACCGCGGACGAGTCGAGCGTGGACGGGGACCAGGACGTCATCAACAAGGTGCGCCGGGCCGGCATGGCCTCCCGGCGCCTCCAGGCGCGCGCGGAGGACTCCTGGGAACGCAACGCGGAGACGGTGGCCGTCGAGCTCGAGCGGATGGTCAACGAGCGGCGTCCCGAGCTGCTCCTCCTCACCGGGGACGTCCGGGCGGTCCCCCTCGTCCGGGAGCGGCTGGGCGCGGAGGCGGCGAGCATCGCCATGGTGCTCGACGGCGGCTCGCGGTCGGCCGGCGTCAACGAGCCGGCCTTCGAGCGGAACCTCCAGGAGGCCCTCGCGGTCTTCCGGGCGCGCCGCCGGAAGAAGGTCCTGGACCGTTTCCGGCAGGAGGAGGGCCGGGAGGGGACGGCGACGCAGAGCCTGGACGACGTCGTCGCGGCGCTGGCCCGCGGCCAGGTCGCCGAGCTCATCCTGCGCGAGGGCGTCACGGGGCGGAACTCCGCGCTGCGGCTGCGCACGGTGTGGGCCGGGGACTCCCCGCTGCAGATCGCGCCGACGCGGGCGCTCGTCGCCGACCTCGGGGTGAGCGAGCCGCACGAGGTGCGCGCCGACCTCGCGATCGGCCGGGCGGCGGCCGAGCAGGGCGCGGGCGTGACGATCGTCGACGACGCGAGCGTCGAGCTCGCCGACGGCGTCGGAGCGATCCTGCGGTGGCGCGACGCGTCCACCCCGCACGAGCACGCCTACAACATCAGCGGGGACGACACCCGTTCCTGACCGACGCGCGAGGCCCCCGTCCCCGAGAGGGGGCGGGGGCCTC
>NZ_VDFS01000035.1:42203-86756 GCF_006151955.1 Georgenia sp. 311
GCGCCGGGGGAGACCTAGGATCGGGGCATGAGCGAGACGATCCCGGCCGAGCTGGCCCAGGCGCGCGGCACGATCGACAACATCGATGCCGCCCTCATCCACCTGCTCGCCGAGCGCTTCAAGTGCACCCAGCGGGTGGGGCACATCAAGGCGGACCTCGGGCTGCCGGCGTCGGACCCGAACCGCGAGGCGGAGCAGATCCGGCGGCTGCGGGCACTGGCCGAGGAGGCAGGCCTGGACCCGGTGTTCGCCGAGAAGTTCCTCTCCTTCATCGTCCAGGAGGTCATCCGCCACCACGAGGCGGTGGCGGAGTCACGGCACACGTCCTGACGCGCGGCCTCAGGTGCCGTAGATGTCGTCGATCTCGGCGGCGAAGTCCCTGATGACCTTGGCGCGCTTCACCTTCTGGCTGGGCGTGAGGTAGCCGTTCTCCATCGTGAAGTCGATGGTGAGGACCTTGAACTTGCGGATCGACTCGGCCCGCGAGACGGCCTCGTTGGCGCGCGTCACCGCCCGGTCCAGGGCCGCGAGGACGCGCTCGTCGGTGGCGGCCTGGTCCACGGTCATGGGCGGCAGGTCGTGGTTGGCGAGCCAGCCGGGGAGCATCTCCGCGTCGAGCGTGATGAGCGCGCCGATGAACGGGCGACCCTCGCCGACCACGACCACCTGGGAGACGAGCGGGTGGCCGCGCAGGCGGTCCTCGAGCATCGCGGGGGCGACGTTCTTGCCGCCCGCGGTCACGATGATCTCCTTCTTGCGGCCGGTGATGCGCAGGTAGCCGTCGGAGTCCAGCTCACCGAGGTCGCCGGTGATGAACCAGCCGTCCTCGGTGAACGCCTCGGCGGTGGCCTCCGGGTTGCCGTGGTAGGCGCGGAAGACGTGGGCACCCTTGACGAGCACCTGCCCGTCCTCGGCGATGGCGACGCTCGTGCCGGGGTAGGGCGGGCCGACCGTGCCGATCTTCACGAGGCCCGGCCGGTTGACGGTGGTCGGCGCGCCGACCTCGGTGAGGCCGTAGCCCTCGAGCACACCGACCCCGATCCCGCGGAAGAAGTGCCCGAGCCGCTCGCCCAGGGGACCGCCGCCGGAGACCGCCCAGGCGAGGTTGCCGCCCATCGCCGCCTTGATCTTCTGGTAGACGAGGCGGTCGGCCAGGGCGCGCTGCGCCTTGAGCGCCGCGGAGGGCCCCTCGGGGGTCTCCAGGGCGCGGGAGTAGGTGATCGCGACCTTCGCGCCCCAGCGGAAGACCCGCTGCTTCGCACCGCCACCCGCCTTGGCGTCGGCGGAGTTGTAGACCTTCTCGAACACCCGCGGGACGGCGAGGAGGAACGTGGGCTTGAACGCGTCGAGGTCGGCCACGAGGTTCTTCGCGTCCGGGACGTGGCCCATGGCCGCGCCGGAGTACACGCACAGGACCTGGATGAACCGTGCGAACACGTGGGCGAGCGGCATGAACAGCAGGGTGCGCTTGTCCGAGCCCCGCACGACGCCGGAGAAGTTCGGGTCGTCGCTGCCGTTGACGACGAGGTGGACGAAGTTGCCGTGCGTGAGCTCGACGCCCTTGGGGCGGCCGGTGGTGCCCGAGGTGTAGATGATCGTCGCGAGGCTGTCCATCGACGTGGCCGCCGCCCGCTCGGTGACCCGCTCGGCGGGGACGTCGGTGCCGTGGCCGATGACCGTGTCGATGGCGTCCTCGTCGAGCACGAGGACCTGCTCGAGGTGCTCGGTGCGCTCGATGAGCGGGGAGACGAGGGCGCCCATCGCACGGGTCTCGGCGAAGACGATGCGGGCCTGGGAGTTGGTGATGATCCACTCGGCCTGCTCGGCGGAGGACGTCTCGTAGATCGGCACGGGCACCGCGCCCACCGACCACGCGGCGAAGTCGAGCAGCGTCCACTCGTAGCTCGTGTGCGCCATGATCGCCACGCGGTCGCCCGGCTCGATGCCCAGGCCGATGAGGCCCTTGGCGACGGCGGTGACCTCGCCGGCGAACGTCTGCACGGTCACCGGGACGAAGCGCCCGCCCAGGGAGGCCTTGCGCTCGAAGATCACCCCGGCGGGGTCGCGGGAGAGACGGTCACTGAGCACCCACGGCAGGGACATGGAGGGCTCGAGGTGGCCGAGCCCCGGGGTACTGGATTCCGGACGTGGCGCGTTCATGGGATCTCCTCGCGGTCTGGGGCAGTGGTGGCGCCCCGGGTATGGGTCTCAGCGCTTGGTGGGCGGCTCGTCGAGCTCGTGGGCGCCGACGACGGCTCCCTCGAGGTCCGTGTGCCCGGCGATCTCGAGGTCGCCGCGGACACGCCCGGCGGCCCGCAGGTCACCGACCGCGTGGCCGATGCGCTCGACGTCGGCGGCGGGCAGGTCCAGGCGCACCCGGGCGAAGGTCGTCCGCTGGGAGACCTTCGCCTCGGACTTCACCTTCCGCAGCGCCGCCAGGGCGCTGCCGGTGACCTGGAGCAGTGCCGGGTCGGCGTCGGGCACGGCCTGGCGCAGGGGAGCGGCGGAGGGCCACGGTGCGGTGTGCACCGACCCGCTGCGCCACCAGCTCCAGACCTCCTCGGTGGCGAAGGGCAGGAACGGGGCGAGCAGCCGCAGGACGACGTCGATGGTCACCGCGAGCGTCGTGCGCGCGGAGGTGACCTCGGTGGGCGTGAAGCCGGCCTCGGTGGTGCCGTAGGCGCGGTCCTTGACGAGCTCGAGGTAGTCGTCGCAGAACGTCCAGAAGAACGTCTCGGTGAGCTCGAGCGCGCGGGTGTGGTCGTAGCGCTCGAAGGACGTCGTCGCGCCCTCGACGACGTCGGCGAGCGCGGCGAGCAGGGACCTGTCCAGCGGCTCGGTGACGGCCGAGACGTCGAGCCGGGCGGGGGTGTCCCCACCCATCGTCAGGGCGAACTTCGAGGCGTTGAGGACCTTGATCGCCAGGCGGCGACCGATCTTCATCTGGCCGACCTCGAAGGCGGCGTCGGTGCCCAGGCGCGCGGAGGCGGCCCAGTAGCGCACCGCGTCAGAGCCGTGCTCCTCGAGCAGGCCCATCGGGGTGACGACGTTGCCCTTGGACTTCGACATCTTCTTGCGGTCCGGGTCGAGGATCCAGCCGGAGATGGCGGCGTCGCTCCACGGCAGGCCGTCGAACTCGAGGTGCGCGCGGACGACGGTGGCGAACAGCCAGGTGCGGATGATGTCCTGGCCCTGCGGGCGCAGGTCCATCGGGTAGACGCGGGAGAAGAGGTCCTCGTCGCGCAGCCAGCCACCGGCGATCTGAGGGGTGAGCGAGGACGTCGCCCACGTGTCCATGATGTCGACCTCGCCGACGAAGCCGCCGGCCTGGCCGCGCTGCTCCTCGGTGTAGCCCGGCGGGACGTCGATGCTCGGGTCGACGGGGAGCATGTCCTGCGAGGGCGTGAGGACGCGGTCGTAGTCCGGCTCGCCGGCGTCGTCAAGGGCGTACCACACGGGGATCGGCACCCCGAAGAAGCGCTGGCGCGAGATCAGCCAGTCGCTGTTGAGGCCCTCGACCCAGTTGTTGTAGCGCACCCGCATGAAGTCGGGGTGGAAGCCCAGCTCACGGCCGCGCTCGAGCAGCGCCTCGCGCAGGTCACGGCCCTGGGCGTCGGTGGCCGGGCGTCCGCCGTTGCGGATGTACCACTGGCGGGAGGTGACGATCTCGAGGGGCTTGTCGCCCTTCTCGAAGAAGTTGGTCTTGCGCTGGGTGGGCGTGGGCTCGCCGTCGAGGTCGCCGCTCGCGCGCAGCGCCTCGACGATCTCCTTGCGGGCGCTGAACGTCGTCTTGCCCGCGAGCGAGTCGGTCCACAGGGCGACGGCGGAGGGCTCGGTGACCCACTCGGGCACCTCGGCGAGGAGGCGGCCGTCGCGGCGGATGACCGAGCGGGTGGGCAGGTCGAGCTCGCGCCACCACTGGACGTCGGTGAGGTCACCGAAGGTGCAGCACATCGCGATGCCGGCGCCCTTGTCCATCTCCGCGGCGGGGTGGGGGAGGACCGGCACCTCGACGCCGAAGAGCGGGGAGCGCACGGTGGTGCCGAACAGCGGCTGGTAGCGCTCGTCGTCGGGGTGGGCGATGAGGGCGACGACGGCGGGCAGCAGCTCCGGGCGGGTCGTCTCGATATAGACCTTGCCGTCCGTCACCTGCTCCAGGCCCTCGCCGACGGCCGGGTCGGCCAGGTGGAAGGCGACCCGGTGGTAGTGGCCGGGGTAGTCGCGCGCCTCGAGCTCGGCCTGGGCGACGGCGGTCTGGAACGTGACGTCCCACAGGCCGGGGGCCGCGGCCTGGTAGGCCTCGCCGCGCGCGAGGTTGCGCAGGAACGCGGCCTGCGCGACGAGCTGGGACTCCCGCCCGATGGTCTGGTAGTGCATGGCCCAGTCGACGCTGAGGCCGAGGTGGCGCCACAGCGCCTCGAACTGCTTCTCGTCCTCCTGGGTGAGGCGCTGGCACAGCTCGACGAAGTTGCGCCGGGAGATCGGCTGCTGGTCGGCGGCCTTGACGCTCTTGCCGTCACCGCCGTCGTGCGGGGGCACGAAGTCCGGGACGTAGGGCAGCGTCGGGTCCACGCGCACGCCGTAGTAGTTCTGCACCCGGCGCTCGGTGGGCAGGCCGTTGTCGTCCCACCCCATCGGGTAGAAGACCTCCTTGCCGGTCATCCGCTTGTAGCGGGCGACGACGTCGGTGTGCGTGTAGGAGAACACGTGCCCCACGTGCAGCGAGCCGGAGACGGTCGGCGGCGGGGTGTCGATCGAGAAGACCTGCTCGCGCGTCGCCGTGCGGTCGAAGCGGTAGGTGCCCTGCTCGCTCCAGCGGGTCTCCCACTTGTCCTCGAGGCCCTCGAGGCTCACCTTGTCCGGGACGGACGGGTTGGCGAGCGGGGCGGCGGGCGTGAGGTCGTGCTCGTCGGTCATGGGACCCGATTCTTCCACGGTCCCGCCCCGCGGCGCGCAGGGGTCCCGGCGGGGACCCGGTGACGTCGTGTGGGCCGCGGCACGGAGGGGGCGTGTGCGGGCCGCAGCGCGGGCCTGGGAGACTGGCCGGCATGAAGATCGGCTACGCCGCTGCCCTGGAGCAGTTCCACCCGCGGGAGGTGCTCGACTACGCGGCCCACGCCGAGGCCCACGGCTTCACCGGCGTCATGGCCGCCGACCACTTCCAGCCCTGGACACCGACGCAGGGCCAGGCCTCCTTCGTGTGGAACGTCCTGGCGGCGCTGGGGGAGCGCACCCGCGGGGACATCGGCCCGGGCGTCACCGCGCCGACCTTCCGCTACCACCCGGCGGTGGTCGCGCAGGCCTCGGCGACGCTCGCGGCGATGTACCCGGGACGGCACTGGCTGGGGATCGGCTCCGGTGAGGCGCTCAACGAGCACGTCGTCGCGCCGTACTGGCCCGAGGCGCCCGAGCGGATCAACCGGATGTTCGAGGCCGTGGAGATCATCTCCAAGCTCTTCACCGCCTCCCTCGCGGGCAAGGACACGAAGCACTCGGGCACCTTCTTCCGGCTGGAGTCCACCCGGCTGTGGACGATGCCGGAGCAGGCCCCGCCCATCTACGTCGCCACCGGCGGCCCGGTGACCGCGCGGCGTGCGGGCAAGCACGCCGACGGGATCATCACCGTCGGCGCCCCGGTGGAGAAGGTGGCCGGGCTGTTCGACCGATTCGCCCAGGGCGCCCGGGAGGCGGGCAAGGACCCGGCGACGATGCCGAAGATCCTCCAGCTCCACCTGTCGTGGGCGCCCACGGAGGAGGAGGCGCTCGCGAACGCGCTCACCGAGTGGCCCAACGGGGCGATGCGCTTCGCCAAGGCGGACATCCGCTCCCCGTTCGACTTCGCCGCGATGGCCCGCCTCGTGCGGCCCGAGGACTTCGCCGGGCGGATGGTCATCTCCTCCGACCCCGACGTCCACCGCGCCGAGCTGCAGAAGTACGCCGACCTCGGCGTCGACCACGTCTATCTCCACAACGTCGGGCGCGACCAGCGCCGGTGGCTCGAGGTCTTCGGCCGCGACGTCCTCCCCAAGGTGGTGCGCTGATGATGATCATGGCTCAGGCAGTCGAGGGCGTCCCGCCCGTCACCGGCGGGGACGACCTCGCCGCGCTGCTCAGCCCGGGGCTGCGCGCCCTCACCTGGCCCGACGGCTCGACGGGGATGGTCGAGGGGGACGTCGTCGTCGTCGCGAGCAAGGTCGTGGCCAAGGCCGAGCGACGGCTCGTCGCCGCGCGGACCCGCGAGGAGCTGGAGCAGGTGATCGCCGGCCAGACGGTGCGCGTGGTGGCCGAGCGCGTCCGCCCCGACGGCTCGACGCTGCGCATCGTGGAGAACCCGCAGGGGCTCGTCCTCGCGGCAGCGGGCGTGGACACCTCCGACGTCCCGCTCGGGACCGCGCTGCTCCTGCCGGAGGACCCCGACGCCTCCGCCCGGGCGCTGCGCCGCGGGCTGGACGCGCGGCTCGGGGTGCGGCCCGGCGTCGTCGTCACCGACACCGTGGGGCGGCCGTGGCGCGAGGGCGTCACCGACATCGCCATCGGCGCCGCAGGCATCCGCACCCTCCAGGACCACCGTGGCCGGCGCGACGGCTACGGCCGCGAGCTGCGGATGACCGTCATCGCCGCCGCCGACGAGATCGCCGCCGCGGCCGAGCTCGTCAAGGGCAAGGCCGACGGACGCCCTGTCGCCGTCGTCCGCGGGCTGGGGCACCTCGTCACCCGCGAGGACGGCGAGGGTGCGCGCGTGCTCGCCCGCCGGTCCGAGGACGACCTGTTCCGGGAGGGCTCGGCCGAGGCGTACGCCCGCGGCCTCGCCGACGGCCGCGGCTGACCGGCGCAGGGCGCGTCCCACGCGTCCAGGCACGCAGAGGGGACCCCGCTGCGGCCGACATGCCGGGCGGTGGGTCTAGTCCCTCCGTGCGCCGCCGGGGAGCGCGACGACGCTCCCCAGGTAGTGCTGCACCGCAGGTGCGACCTGGTCCACGAGGGCGGCGTGATCCATGGTGGCGAGGGCGGGCACCCGGATGACGTGGCGGGCGAGGGCGACGCCGAGGAGATGGGAGGCGGCGAGTGCGACGCCCAGCATCCGGGGGTCCTCTGCGGTGATCCCCGTCGTCTCGTGCATGTGCGCTCCGAGGAGGTCGCGCACCATGTCCGCTGCCCGCTCCGCGGTGGTCGTGGAGCGGACCAGGGCGAGCAGGACCCGACGCGTCTGCGGTTCGTCCCACATGCGCAGGTAGCTGTCCGTGACGCGGTGGCCGATCTCCTGCGGGGCGCCGACGAGCGAGGCCGCCAGACGTTCGGGTATCGCCGTGCGGTCCGAGACCGCGACGGCGAAGAGGGCGTCCTTGTCCCCGAAGAAGTGGCGGATCAGTGCCGGGTCCACGCCTGCGTCGGTCGCGATCGCACGGATCGAGGCTCCCTCGTACCCGCGCTCGGCGAAGAGCGCCAGGGCGGAGTCCAGGATCGCCTCGCGGGTCCCGCTGTCGCCGGGGCGTCGCCCCGTCGGTCGACGCCGGGATCCGGCTGGGTCGTCGGTCATACCCCACCTTAACTCCCCACTTGCAGAGTTCCTCACCCGTGGAGTTATGGTGGACCTGCCATGGATGGGTTACTCGCAGGCTGGGAGAGACGCATGAGCGCGGCAGAGGCAGTGATCGAGATCGACAGCCTGACGAAGTCCTACGGCAAGTTCCCGGCGTTGCGAGGCGTGGACCTCCGGGTCGAGCGCGGCCAAGTGCACGGCTTCCTCGGCCCGAACGGCGCAGGGAAGTCCACGACCATCCGCGTGCTCCTCGGGCTGCTCAGGGCCGACGGCGGCACCGTACGGCTGCTCGGCCAGGACCCGTGGCGCGACGTGGTGGCTCTGCACCGACGCCTGGCGTACGTGCCCGGCGACGTCTCGCTGTGGCCCGGGATGACGGGCGGAGAGGCGATCGACCTGCTCGGTTCCATGCGCGGCGGCCTGAACGAGGATCGCCGGGCGGAGCTCGTCGAACGGTTCGAGCTCGACCCCACCAAGCGTGGCCGCCAGTACTCCAAGGGCAACCGTCAGAAGGTGGCGATCGTCGCCGCCCTGGCCTCCGACGCCGAGCTGCTCATCCTCGACGAGCCGACCAGCGGCCTGGACCCCCTGATGGAGAAGGTGTTCCAGGACGTCATCGCCGAGGCCCGGGCGCGGGGCACGACGGTGCTGCTCTCCAGCCACATCATGGCGGAGATCGAGACGCTGGCCGACCGGCTCAGCATCATCCGCAACGGGCGGATCATCCGGTCCGGCACCCTGACCGACGTGCGAGGCGACGCCCGGACCGCGGTGCACGCCGTCCTCGAGCGGGTCCCGGACCCGAACGACCTCACCCGCCTGCACGACGTCCGTCTCGAGGGGAACCGTCTCGACGTCACGGTCGAGTCCGACCGCATCGGTGACGCCATGACCCTGCTGACCGGGTACGGGCTCGTGTCCTTGACTGTCGAGCCGCCGTCCCTGGAGAGCGTGTTCCTCCGCTTGTACGAGGACGAGGACGCAGCACACGCCGCCGGAGGGACGCGATGAGCCCGGCCGCCACTGCCAGGGCCGAAGGAGGAAGCCTCACCGGGACCCTCCCACTCCTGCGCACGTCCCTCAGGCACGACGGGCGCACGTTCGCGCCATGGGTCGCCATCGCGACCGTCCTGTCCGCCTCCTCGGTCCTCGTCTACCCCTGGGTCTTCCACACGCAGCAGGCTCGCCAGGGTCTGGCGGCTGCGGTCGGCGCGAACCCGGCCCTCGGCCTGATCTTCGGACCGGCGTTCGACGTGACCACCGCCGACGGGTTCAACGCCTGGCGCGCCCTGGCCCTGGGCGGGTTCCTCGCGGCGCTCGGGGCCATCTCCACCGTCATGCGTGCCACCCGCGGCCAGGAGGACTCCGGACAGGCCGAGCTTCTGGCCTCCGGTGTGCTCGGCCGTTCCAGTCGCCTGCTCACCGGCGTCGCCATGGCCTTGACCGGCAGCCTCGTGCTCGGCCTGGTCTCCGCCCTGCTCACCGTCGCCTGCGGAGGCGGGTGGGGACCCTCCATGCTGCTCGGGGCCACCTTCACCGCCACCGGGTGGATGTTCACCGGCGTTGCGGCGATCGCCGCCCAGCTCGGCTCCGACGCACACACCGCGAGCTCCATCGCCGTGGCCACCCTCGGCACCCTGTTCGTCCTCCGTGGCTTCGCCTACGCCGTCGAGGCACCCGCGTGGGCCGTCTGGGCCAACCCGCTCGGCTGGATGACCGAGACCCGGCCGGCGACGGGCGACCACTGGTGGCCCCTGCTGCTCGCCGGCGCGCTCACACTCGTCGCCCTGGTCGCCGCATTCATCCTGCAGGCACGTCGTGACTTCGGGCAGGGAGCGATCAAGCCGGCGCCCGGACCCTCGCGCGGCAGGGCCCGCACCGCCTGGGGGCTGACGCTGAGGCTCAACCGCGGTCTTCTCATCGCCTGGACCATCGCCTTCGCCCTTCTCGGCATCGTGTTCGGATACCTCGCGGCCTCCATCACCGACGTCCTGGGCCCCGACAGCCCGGCCGGGCAGATCCTCGCCGCGGGTGCGACCGGACAGTCCCACCTGGTCTCCGCGTTCCTCCTCACGCTCCTGAGCCTGCTCGGCATCATCGCCGCCGTTCCCGGCGTCCAGACCATGCTCAAGGTCCGCAGCGAGGAGATGGAGGACCGCGTCGAGCCGGTCATGGCGACCGCCGTCACCCGTTCCCGCTACTACGCCGGCAATGTGCTCCTCGCGCTCGGTGCGCCCACCATCTACCTGCTGATCGCGGGCACCCTCGTCGCGGCCCTCGCCTCGGGCTCCGACATCGGCGTCACCTTCTCCGACGTCCTCCTGCAGGCCCTCGCCACCGTCCCTGCCGTGTGGACCGTCGTCGCCGTCTCCGCCGCCGTCATCGGCGCCCGGCCGGCCGTCAGCCTGGCCGCCTGGATCGGGGTCGTGGCCTCCTTCGGCCTCACCCTCCTGGGTCCCACGTTCGGCCTGGACGACTGGGTCCTGGGAATCAGCCCTTTCTGGCACGTCCCCGAGGTGACTGCGACCGCCGTCGACCTCACCGGGCTCCTGTGGATCACCCTGTTCACCACAGGCTTCCTCCTCATCGGCTTCGCCGGGTTCCGTCGCCGCGACCTCGCCCGCTGATCCCGCCGCGCGGTTGCGGAGTCTGCGTACCGAGTGCCGTTCGCCCCGGCCGCCGAGAACGCTAACCTTCACGACATGACCGTCGGCGACTCGACGGCGACGTCACCCGGCATGGGGACGCGAAGCGTGGTCATCGCTGCGACCGTCGTCCTCGTGGCCACCTTGGCAGCCATCTGGTGGCTGGTGGTTCCCATGGAAGTCGTCTGCCCAGCGATCTATCCGGCTCCGCCAGGGTGCGGCGGCGCGGAGCGAAGGCCTGCCGGGGTGACGTGGACGGGCATCGTCGCGGCGGTCTACGCACTGTCCGTCGTCGTCGCGTCGACCTGGGGGCGTCGCCGGCGCTGGTTGACCCGTGCGGCGATGCTGGTCCTCGTCCTCGTCGCGATCGCCGGCATCGGAGCGGTGCGGGGCTCGGCGGGTTCTGTCACCGGGTACTGACGACCGCGAGCGGGTCCCGGACCGGATGTCTCGGTACCCGCTGGAGGAGGCGCCGCGGAACTCGATCAGGATTCGAGAAGCGACCGTGCCGCCCGTCGCCCTAGCGTGACCTCATCGACGAGGGAGGAGCGGCTCATGGCACACGAGGAGTCCGGTGGGTTCACCGAGGTGGAGCTCGCGGCGATCAGGGAACGCGCTGCGGAGCTGCGCGCGGAGAAGGGAGGGAAGAAGGCTGCGGCGGGACTCGAGGACCTGCTGAAGAGCATCCGCGCGATGCCGGAGGACCAGCGGGCCGTCGCCGAGCGCGTCCACGTCATCGTCTCCGAGGCCGCGCCCGGCCTGCGCCCGAAGACCTGGTACGGGCAGCCGGCGTGGACCGACGCCGACGGCAAGGTCGTCGTCTTCTTCCACTCTGCCGCGAAGTACGGCACCCGCTACAACAGCCTCGGGTTCGAGGAGGCGGCCCGGCTCGACGACGGCGTCATGTGGCCGACGTCGTACGCCGTGACCGGCCCGCTCGGTCCGGCCGAGCAGGAGCAGATCGCCCAGCTCGTCCGGCGAGCGGCGGGCGCCACGAACTGAGCAGGTGGGCCCGGCTCTCACTCCCGGCCGAGGAAGCCGCCCAGCAGCCGGTGGAACTCCTCCGGGTGCTCGACCTGCGGCGCGTGACCGCACCGCCCCAGGACGTGCAGACGGACGTCGGCGAGGTGGTCGAGCAGCGGCAGCGCCGCCGCGCGCAGGGGAGTGAGGCGGTCCTGGGCGCCGTGGACGAGCAGGGCCGGCGCGCGGACCGCTGCCAGGGTCTGCGCCGACAGGGTGAGGTCCTCAGCCCACCGCGTGCGGGGCGGCGGGAAGAGCCGGGCGAACGCGGCCTGGCCGGCCCGCATCGCCGCGGCCCGGGCCGACACCGCCGCCTCGGTGACCAGCGACCGGTCGAGCAGGATGCGCTCGAGCATGTCCCGCGCGCCGTCCTCGGTGGCGGGAGCGGCCCACACGGCGTCGAGGTCGGGCGACAACGGCGCCCCCGGGGCGCCCATCGTCCCCACCGGCACGACGTGGGTGACCTGCCGGGGACGCGCGGCCGCCAGCGCCAGGGCGACGGCGCCACCCATGGAGTGGCCCACGACGGCGTAGGACTCGTGGCCGAGGGCGTCCATGAGCGCGGCGGCCTGCTCCGTCCAGACCCGCAGCCCGCCGCGCGAGCCCAGTGGCAGGGGGGTGCGGCCGAAGCCCGCCTGGTCGGGGGCCACCAGCCGCCACGAGCCCGCGAGCGCGTCGATGGTGGCGGCCCAGGCTCCGGACCCGGTCGTCCCGGGTCCGGAGCCGTGCAGGAGCAGGACCGCCGGTCCGGCGCCGCCCTCGGTCACGTGGACCGGCGAACCGTCGACGACGACGGTGCGCTCGGCCCTCACCGGTCGAGGGTGGTCGGGCGCATCAGGCGGTGACGAGGGACTTCGAGAAGAGGTCCATCATCGCCCGCCCGAACTGCGGCATGTCCGGCCATCCCCGGCAGGAGACGAGGTTGCCGTCGACGACGTCGGGGGCGTCCACGACGATCGCCCCCGCGTTCTCCATGTCGCCGGTGATCGGTGGGAAGCACGCCGTGCGGCGACCTTCGAGCAGCCCGTAGACGGCCGGCACCTGCGCGCCGTGGCACACGAGCGCGATCGGCAGGTTGCGGGCGAAGAAGTGCTCGGTGATCCGGCGGACGTGGGCGTCCACCCGGATCCACTCGGGCGCGCGGCCCCCGGGGATGATGAGGGCGTCGTAGAGCTCGACGTCGACGTCCTCCCAGGGCACGTCGACCGGCAGCTTGCGGCCGTTCTTCTCGACGTACGCGTCGGAGTTCGGGTCGAACTCGTGGATGACGAGCTGCACGTCGCGCATCGTCCTCGACGAGACGTCGACGTCCCAGCCGCCCTCCTGCACGCGGTAGTAGGGGTACATGGTGTCAAGCTCCTCGGCGGCATCGCCGGTCAGGAGCAACGCTCTGGGCACCTGACTGTCTCCTCGCACTCGACGTTGGGTGAGGGGTGCCGCTCGGCCGGTGGGGCCGAGCGGATCAGATCCGATCCGATCTGGTCTGACGCCCAAGGATCGCGCGCCGGGCGGCTGCCAGTCAACCCCCGTCTACGGAGCGGTCGTGAGCAGTGCGTCGTCGAACAGCGGCCGGAACCTGTCGCCCGAGAGGAGGATGTGCTGGCGCATGGCGTAGGCGGCCTGGTCGGGGTCGCGCGCCGCGATGGCGGCGAGGATCTCGTCGTGCTCGCTCATGGCCAGGTAGGTCACCTGGGTGTCGTAGACGAGCCGGAAGAGGTGCACGTGGGTGTGCAGCCGGGCGAGTGCCTCGCGCACGAGCTGGTTCCCGGCGCTGCAGGCGACGAGGTCGTGGAAGGCGGCGTCGCGCAGGCCGAAGGTGCCGTAGGCGCTCGGCCCGTCACCCTCCTCCAGGCCCGCCATCTCCTCCAGTAGCCTGCGCAGCTCGTTGACCTGGGCAGACGTTGCTCGCTCGGCGGCGCGGCGGGCAGCCGCGGGCTCGAGGAGCAGGCGGAGCTCGAGCATGTCGTCGAACCGCTCGCGGGTGATGAGGGGAGGGATCCGGTAGCCGGCGTGCGGCACCCGGACGACCAGGCCGTCGGCCTCCATGCGGTTGAGGGCAGCCCGGATCGGCGTCTGCGAGACGCCGAGCTCGCGTGCCAGGGCGTCGATCGTCACCCGGGAGTCCGGCACGAACCGCGAGGACATGAGCTGGCGGAGGAGGGTGTCGTGCACCTCGTCGGCGAGGGGTCGGCCGGGCTGTGCTCCCGGGTGCGGGCCGCCGGCCGCGCGCTCCGGCGTCATGTCCTCGTTCACAGGGGTGTGCCCACTTTCGTCTCGCGGTGGTTGACAGCGGCTCGCCGGGTGCTCCATGATCTCGGCACATCGGATCGTATCGGAAAGCATCGGCGCTTCATCCACATCGCATTGTCGCGTACGTCCCGCCGGCTTCTTCCACTACCCATGGAGCCCCCATGAGCATGCTCGGTGTCCTGCGTGCACCTCGACAGGTCGTGTTCGGCGTCGGGCAGCGTCGCGCCCTGGGCAGCCTCACCGCCGCTCTCGGCTCCCGGGCCCTGGTCTGCACGGACGCCCGCTTCGGTGCCACGGAGGAGTTCGCCGAGCTCGTCGGGCTGCTCGAGGGCGCGGGGGTGCGGGTGACGGTCTTCGCCGAGGTGCTCGCGGACGTCCCCGTGCACCAGGTGATCGAGTGCGCCGCCCTCGCCGCCGACGCCGAGCCGGACGTCGTCGTCGGCATGGGAGGTGGCAGCTGTCTCGACCTCGCCAAGGCGGTGGCCGTGCTCCTCACGCACGGGGGAGCGCCGTCGGACTACTACGGGGAGTGCCGCGTGCCCGGCCCGGTGATGCCGGTCGTGGCGCTGCCGACGACCGCCGGGACCGGGTCGGAGGTGACACCCGTCGCCGTGCTCACCGACCCCGAGCGGGTGAGCAAGGTCGGCATCTCCAGCCCACACCTCATCCCGCACACCGCCGTGTGCGACCCCGAGCTCACCGTCGGCTGCCCGCCCGCCCTCACCGCGAGTGCGGGCGCCGACGCCCTGTCCCACGGGATCGAGGCCTTCACCGCGATCCGCCGTCCGGTCAGCGCCGAGCTCGCCACGGAGCGGGTCTTCGTCGGGAAGAACACGCTGACCGACACCTACGCCCTCATGGCCGTCCGGCAGATCGCCGGCGCCCTGGTGCGCGCGTGGACGGACCCGACCGACATGGCGGCGCGCGAGGCGATGATGCTCGGGGCCACCGCCGGCGGGTTCGCCCTCGGCACGGCCGGCACCGCCGTGGCCCACGCGATCCAGTACCCGGTCGGCGCGCTCACCCACACCCCGCACGGCGTCGGGGTCGGGGTCCTGCTGCCCTACGTCATGGAGTTCAACCGGCCGGCCCGCGTCCCCGAGCTCGCCGCCGTCGCCCTGGCGATGGGCGCGTCCCGGGACGCCGCCGAGGAGGACCTGGCCGACGAGGCGATCGACCGGGTCGCGGCCCTGCTCGCTGCCGTGGGCATCCCCGCCACACTCGCCGACCTCGGGCTGCCTGCCGACCGGCTGCGCTGGACGGCGGAGCAGGCCCTCGGGGCCGCGCGGCTCGTCGCGAACAACCCCCGTCCGGTCGACGCCGACTCCCTGGAGCGGATCGTGCGCGCCGCCCACAGCGGCGACCGGGCGTCGCTGCGCCAGGCGTCCGGGCCGTCCGCCCCGGACCTCACCACGAAGGAAGCTGCCCGATGAGCCTCAGGATGCACGAGTCCGTGCGACCGGTCCTCGACCGCCTCGACGTCCCCACCGACCTCCTCGTGGCCGGTGCCTGGCGCGGTGGCCACGACGGGGGACGGATCGACGTGCGCGACCCCGCCACCGGCGAGGTGCTGGCCTCCGTCGCCGACGCCGGGGTCCCGGACGCCCAGGACGCGGTCGACGCCGCGGCAGCCGCCGCGGCAGGGTGGGCGGCGACCGCGCCCCGCGCCCGGGCCGAGCTGCTGCTGCGCGTCCACACGCTCATGCACGAGCGCAGCGAGGAGCTCGCCCTCCTCATCAGCCTCGAGAACGGCAAGTCGCTGGCGGACGCCCGCTCCGAGGTCGCCTACGCCGCGGAGTTCTTCCGGTGGTACGGCGAGGAGGTGGTCCGGCTGCGCGGCCAGGTCGGGCTCTCCCCGGGCGGGGGCAACCGGCTGGTGGTCACCCACCGGCCCGTCGGCATCAGCGTGCTCATCACCCCGTGGAACTTCCCCGCGGCGATGGCGACCCGCAAGATCGCGCCGGCCCTCGCCGCCGGGTGCACCGCGATCCTCAAGCCGGCCACCGAGACACCGCTGACGGCGCTCGCGGTGGCGGCCCTGCTCCAGGAGGCAGGGCTGCCCGACGGGGTCCTCAATGTCCTCACCACGAGGCGGCCCGGTCCCGTCATCGAGGCGGTGCTCACCGACCCCCGCACCCGCATGCTCTCCTTCACCGGCTCGACGGAGATCGGCCGCCGCCTGCTGCGCACCGCCGCCGACCAGGTGCTCAAGTGCGGGATGGAGCTCGGCGGCAACGCGCCGTTCGTCGTCCTCGCCGACGCCGACGTCGACGCGGCGGTCGAGGGGGCGATGGTCGCCAAGATGCGCAACGGGGGCCAGGCGTGCACCGCTGCGAACCGGTTCTTCGTCCAGGCACCGGTCCACGACACCTTCGTCGAGGGCCTCGTCGCCCGGATGGCCGACGTCCGGGTCGGGCCGGGCTCCGACGAGCGCACCCAGTGCGGGCCGCTCATCAACGACGACGCCGTCCGGAAGGTCGACGAGCTCGTCCAGGACGCGCTCGCCCGCGGCGCCCGCGCCGTCCTCGGCGGCGCCCGGCCGGAGGACGGACCGGGCTCCTACTACCCGCCGACCGTGCTCGTCGACGTGCCGGCGGACGCCCGCCTCCTGCACGAGGAGATCTTCGGGCCGGTGGCCCCGGTGGTCCGCTTCGAGCGGGAGGAGGAGATGCTCACGATGGTCAACGACACGGAGTACGGCCTCGTCAGCTACCTCTACACGGGCGAGCTCGGCCGCGGGCTGCGGCTGGCCGAGAGCATCGACAGCGGCATGGTCGGCCTCAACCGGGGGCTCGTGTCCGACCCTGCCGCGCCCTTCGGCGGCACCAAGCAGAGCGGCCTGGGCCGCGAGGGGAGCACCGAGGGCCTGCTCGAGTTCATGGAGACCCAGTACGTAGCGACGTCCTGGTGACACCGCACCGCAAGGAACCGACCGCACCATCCCCGAGGCAGGAAGCAGGAGTACCGATGACCAACCCACAGCGAGACCGACGGAGCTCTCGCCACGGCCGCCGGGCTGGGGCAGTGGCAGCGACCACGCTGTTCGCCCTCGCCCTGGCCGCCTGTGGCGGCGGCGGCGAGGGCAGCACCGACGACGCGGACGCAGAGGGTCCCGTAGCGCCCGCGACGATCCCCGAGCTCACCGACGAGCCGCTCGAGCTCAGCTTCATCTGGTTCGAGTGGCCCCCCGCCCAGCTCCTCGAGGACTTCGCCAACGCGGAGTACACCAAGGAGCGGCCGAACGTCACCATCACGGTCAACACCGTGCCGAACGCGAACTGGCACGACGCGATGTTCACCCAGTTCGCCGCGCGACAGACGGACTTCGACATCGCGGTCCTCGACTCCCAGCACATCGGTGAGGCCGTGACGAACGGCAACATCCTCGACATCACCGACTTCATCAACGAGAACATCGAGACCGACGCCTACGACCCCTACCTCCTGGCGGCCTACGGCCAGTACCCGCAGGCGGAGACGGGGCAGCGTGACGAGAACGCGCGCATGTACGGGCTGCCGCTGCTCGGCGACACGTGGACGATGATCTACCGCAAGGACCTCATCGGCGACGAGCCCCCCGAGACGTGGGACGAGATGATCGAGGTCGCCGCGCAGTGCCAGGAGGACAACCCTGGCGTCAGCGGGCTCGCCTTCCACCAGGCCAACGGCTCGGACGCCGCGGCGGTCACCTACAACACGGTCAACGCCCTCTACGGCGGCAACCTCTGGAACCGTGAGGAGGGCCAGATCGAGGGCGTCATCAACGACGAGGCCGGCCAGCGGGCGATGGACGTCCTCGTCAACGAGATGAAGCCGCTGACGGCCCCCGGCTCCGGCAACTGGTTCCTCGACGAGGTCAACGCCGCCGTCGCGCAGGGCAGCGCGTGCATCGCGTTCAACTGGATCGCGGCGAGTGGCGGGCTCCTCGACCCGGCGCAGTCCACGCTCGGGGACACACGCGAGGAGATCCTCGACAAGCTCGGCTTCGCCACCCTGCCGACGCAGGAGACCGACCTCGTGCCGCTCGGCGGCATGGGGATGCACATCTCGGCCTACGCCCCCGACGACCGGGTGGCCGAGGCGCTGAACTTCATGCGGTGGTTCGAGCAGGAGGACATCCAGAAGAAGTGGGCCGCGGCCGGCGGCGTGCCCTCGCGCACGGACGCCCTGGAGTCCGCGGAGTTCCTCGAGGCCGGACCGTTCAACCAGGTCTACGCCGACTCCGTCTCCCGGCAGCGGGACATGTGGAACGTGCCCGAGTACGCCCGCCTCATCGACATCGAGAACACGAACGTCAACGCGGCCCTCAACGGGGCCAAGGACCCGCAGACGGCACTCGACGACATCGCCCGGGAGCAGCAGTCGGTGCTGGACGGCGACGGCGGGCTGTGAGCCGGAGCATGACGACGTCGATCGATGCCCCGGTGGAGGAGGCAGCAGCCCTGCCTCCTTCACCGGGGCGCTCCCCCCGCCTGCGTGACCGTGGGCTCGCCGTGGCCTTCATCTCCCCGGCGATGCTCCTGCTGCTCGGCATGTCGGTCTTCCCGTTGCTGTGGGCCCTGTACCTGTCGTTCACGGACTACTCGGCCACGAGCAGCGAGCCCGGCAGCTTCGTCGGGTTCGAGAACTACGCCGACGTCCTCACGTCGTCGGAGGTCCACGCGCGAGCCCTGACGACGGCGCTGTTCGTCGCCGGTGCGGTCGTCCTGCAGACCGTGCTCGGCTTCTCCATCGCGTACCTCATCTCGCGGCGCACGCGCGGGCGCGGGCTGCTGACCACGCTGTTCCTCGTCCCGATGATGCTCTCGCCGGTCGTCGTCGGGCTGTTCTGGCGCTTCATGCTCGACGCGCAGTTCGGCGTGGTCAACAGCCTGCTCGTCTCCCTCGGGCTCGAACCGGTGGAGTGGCTCACCCAGCAGCGGACGGCGCTGTTCTCGCTGATCCTGGTCGACACCTGGCAGTGGACGCCGTTCATCATGCTCATCGCGCTCGCCGGGCTCACCGCGGTGCCCAAGTACCTGTACGAGGCAGCCTCCATCGACAGGGCCTCGGAGTGGTTCCGGTTCCGCAACATCACGCTGCCGATGGTGTGGCCGCTGCTCCTCATCGCGGTGATGTTCCGAGCCATCGAGGCCTTCCGCCAGTTCGACCTCGTCTACGTCCTCACCAACGGCGGACCGGGGGTGTCCACCGAGACGTTGTCGTTCCACATCTACAAGGTCGCGTTCCTCGGCTTCCGTACCGGGGCCGCCTCGGCGTACGGGATCCTCATGGTCCTCGTCGTCATCGTCCTGGCGCAGCTCTACCTGCGCTACCTCAACAAGCTCAAGGAGGGCTGATGGCGATCTCCGTCGACGACGCCGTCCCCGGTCCCGTCAGCCGCGGCTCGACGCGTGCGCGCCGCGGGAACGTCGGCAGGGCCCGGTCCGCGATCGAGATCGCGCTGCTGGCCGTGCTGCTGGGCAGCTCGCTCTTCGCGGTGATGTGGATGCTTCAGACGTCCGTCAAGACCGGCCAGGACATCTACGCCGTCCCGGCGAAGTTCCTCGGGTTCGACGTCACCCTGCAGCACTACAAGGACGTCTTCGTGGCCCCCGGCGGGGGTCGCTCGGACCTGTCCCAGTCGTTCCTCAACTCCGTCGTGGTCGCAGGGTCCTCGACCCTGCTGGCCACCCTGCTCGGCGTCCCCGCGGCATGGGCCTACTCACGGTTCACGCTGAAGGCCAAGAAGGACCAGCTGTTCTTCATCCTCTCCACCCGGTTCATGCCGCCCGTCGTCGTCGTCATCCCCGTCTTCCTCATGTACCGCGAGCTCGGGCTCATCGACACCAGGCTCGGGCTCATCCTCATCTACACGGCGTTCAACCTGCCGTTCACGATCTGGATGATGAAGGGCTTCGTGGACGAGGTGCCCTCGGAGTACGAGGACGCGGCCATGCTCGACGGCTACACCCGCCTGCAGGCGTTCCGGAAGTTCACCCTGCCCCTGCTCATCCCGGGCATCGCCGCGACGGCGGTGTTCGCGCTCATCTTCTCGTGGAACGAGTTCGTCTATGCCATCTTCCTCACGTCCAGCCAGGAGGTGCGGACGGCCCCACCGGCCATCGCCGGCCTCATCGGCGGCACCACGGTGAACTGGGGCCTGGTCGCCGCCTCGGCGGTGGTGTTCGCGCTCCCGGTCCTCGTGTTCGCCTACCTGGTGCGCAAGCACCTCGTCGCCGGCGTGACCCTCGGGGCGGTGAGGCGCTGATGGCCGGCATCGAGGTCACCTCCCTGCACAAGCGCTACCCGGACGGGACGGTGGCGGTCGAGCACGTCGACCTGTCCATCGGTGACGGCGAGCTCTTCGTCATGCTCGGCCCGTCGGGCTGCGGCAAGACGACGACGCTGCGCGCCATGGCCGGTCTGGAACGCCAGACGTCGGGCGACATCCGCATCGGGGACACCCTGGTCAACGACCTGCCGCCCGCCGAGCGGGACATCGCCATGGTGTTCCAGTTCTACGCCCTCTACCCGCACCTCAAGACCCGGGACAACCTCGCCTTCCCGCTGCGTGCCGAGGGCATGCCCAAGGCGGAGATCCGCGAGCGGGTCGACGAGGCCGCCCGGATGATGCGCCTCGGTCCGCTCATGGACCGCAAGCCGCACCGGCTCTCCGGCGGGGAGCAGCAGCGGGTCGCGCTCGCCCGGGCCCTCGTGCGGCGGCCGCGCGCCTTCCTCATGGACGAGCCGCTCACCAACCTCGACGCCGAGCTGCGCGCCGACACCCGGACCGAGATCAAGCACCTGCAGGCCGAGCTCGGCACGACGATGGTCTACGTCACCCACGACCAGGTCGAGGCGATGTCGCTCGGTCACCGCATCGCGATCCTCAACAAGGGCCGGGTGGAGCAGGTCGGCACGCCCCTGGAGGTCTACAACCGCCCGGCCAGCCTGTTCTGCGCGGCGTTCATCGGCTCCCCGCCGATGAACCTCCTCGACGTCGAGGTTGCCGACGGGCTGCTGCGCGCGCCCGGCGGGCTCGCCCTCACCCCGCCGTCCGGCCTGCGGCGCGACCGGCCGCTCGTCGCCGGCGTGCGGCCCGAGGCACTGGAGATCACCCCGCCCGGCACGCAGGACACGGTGCCCTGCGAGGTGGTGTCCGTCGAGGTGCTGGGCGACGAGATCATCTACGTCGTCACCAGCGGGGAGCAGGACGTCCGTGTCCGCATGCCTCGGACCGTCCGCTTCGACCCCGAAGAGTCCGTGGGACTGCGGCACACCGGCGGGCCCCCGCCCGTCTACGACTCGAGCACGGAAGAGCTGGTGGCCTGATGGGAACGGTGGCTGCCTACGGGCTGCGCAAGTCCTTCGGTGAGGTGCAGGCGCTCGACGGGGTGACCCTCGAGGTGCCCGACGGCGCGTTCTTCGTCGTCCTCGGACCCTCGGGGGCGGGCAAGACGACGACCCTGCGGGCCATCGCCGGCCTCGAGCGGCTCGACGCCGGCACGGTGCACCTCGACGGGCGCGACGCGACCGGTGACACCCCGGCCGCGCGCGACCTCGCGATGGTCTTCCAGAGCTACGCCCTGTACCCGCGCAAGACCGTCTTCGAGAACATCGCCTCGCCGCTGCGGGCGCGGGGTGCCTCGGCCGA
Source organism: Georgenia sp. 311 (assembly GCF_006151955.1). Classification (NCBI taxonomy): domain Bacteria; kingdom Bacillati; phylum Actinomycetota; class Actinomycetes; order Allobogoriellales; family Allobogoriellaceae; genus Georgenia; species Georgenia sp. 311. The sequence continues at coordinate 63,295 of NZ_VDFS01000035.1, forward strand.
CGCGATCGCCTCCGCCGTCGCGAAGGTCTCCGACCTGCTCCACATCGAGCGGCTCCTCGCCCGCAAGCCTGCCCAGCTCTCGGGCGGGGAGATGCAGCGCGTGGCCCTGGCGCGGGCACTGGTCCGCAACCCGCGCGCGTTCCTCATGGACGAGCCGCTGACCAACCTCGACCTCAAGCTCCGCGTCGAGATGCGCACCGAGCTCACCCGGATCCACCGCAGCCTCGGCGGCACGTTCGTCTACGTCACCAACGACCAGGTCGAGGCGCTGTCCATGGCGGACCAGGTCGCGGTGCTCCGGGAGGGGGCGGTGCAGCAGGTCGGCACCCCGACCGAGGTGTACGACCGCCCGGCCAACCAGTGGGTGGCCGGGTTCGTCGGCAGCCCGCGGATCAGCCTGCTCGCCTGCCGCGCCGAGGGGGACCGGCTCGTGGGGGAGGAGGGCTGGACCCTGCCGCGACCGCGGTGGACGACGGCGGAGGACGGGCGCCCGCTGCTGCTCGGCCTGCGCGCCGAGGACGTGTCCGTCGAGGCACGCGGCGCCGCGGCGCTCGCCGGGGAGCTCTACGGGCTCGAGCCGCTCGGGGACCGCACCGTCGTCGACGTCAAGGTGGGCAAGGAGATGCTCAAGGTCAAGGCCCGGCCGGCCGTCACCGGAACGCTCGGTGAGCGCCTGTCCGTCAGCGTCGACCTCGACCGCGCCCACCTCTTCGACGCGGCCACCGGGCTCACGCTCTCGGAGGTGGGCCGCTAGGAGCCGCGCCGGTCAGCGCCGCTCGTACAGGAGCATGTCCCGCCCGCCGACGACGACCCGCTCCGCGCGTACCCCGTAGACGCGCGAGACGAGCTCGGCCGAGAGCACCTCGGCGGGCGGCCCGGCGGCGACGACCCGGCCCCCGTCGAGGACGACGACGTGCGAGCAGTACCGCAGCGCGTGGCCCAGGTCGTGGAGTGCGGCGAGCACGGTGACGCCGACCCCCGCCAGCTCACCGGCCAGGTGGAGGACGTCGAGCTGGGCTGCGACGTCGAGGTGGTTGGTCGGCTCGTCGAGCAGGAGCAGCCGGGGGGACTGCGCCAGCGCCCGGGCGAGGTGGACCCGCTGGCGCTCGCCGCCGGAGAGGGTGGCGACGTCCCGGTCGGCGAGGTCCGCCGCGCCCGCCCGCTCGAGCGCGTCCCGTGCGACGGCGAGGTCCTCCGCGGAGTCCGCGCCCCACGTGGGCCGGTGCGGCGTGCGGCCGAGCAGGACGACGTCGAGCACGTCGAGCGCGGCCGGCGCGGCCCCGTCCTGCTCGACGAGCGCCACCTCGCGCGCCCGGGCGCGCCGCGGCATCGCGCTGAGCTCGCGGCCGTCGAGCAGGACCGCCCCGCCGTCCGGCTCGAGCGCCCCGGCGAGCACACGCAGCAGCGTCGACTTGCCCGAGCCGTTGGGCCCGACGACGGCGCTGAGCTCCCCGGGCGGCACCTGGGCAGCGACGTCGCGCAGGATCTGCGCCTCCCCGATGCTCAGCCGCAGGCCGGCGACGGCGAGCGCGGCGGCCTGTACCGCCTGCGCCGTCGTCCCCGCGCTCACAGCCGGCTCCGGCGCAGCAGGACGGCGAACACCGGCGCACCGACCGCGGCGGTGAGGATGCCGACAGGCAGCTCGCGCGGGTCGAACAGGGTGCGGGCGGCGGTGTCGGCCAGGAGCAGGAAGACCGCGCCGGTGAGCGCCGCGACCGGCAGCACGCGGTGGTTGCGGGCGCCGAGGACGAGCCGTACGGCGTGCGGCACGACGAGCCCGACGAACCCGATCGCGCCGGACACCGAGACGAGGACGGCGGTGAGCAGGGTGACGCCCACGAGCAGCACCCAGCGCGCGCGGCGCACGTCGACACCGAGGGAGGAGGCGGCGACGTCCCCGAGGGCGAAGGCGTCCAGGACGCGCGACCGGGTGGCGAGCGCGCCGCCGAGGACGAGCGTCGCGCCGGCGGCGAGCAGTGCCTCGGGCCACGTGATGCCGCCGAGGGACCCCATGAGCCAGGAGAGGATCTCGCGGTAGGAGTCCCCGGTGGTCGACCAGAAGATCACGAGGCTGACGAGGGCCGAGCACGCCTGGCCGACGGCCACCCCGGCGAGCACGGTGCGCACCGGCGGCAGCCCGCCGCGGGAGGCGGCGAGCGCGAGGGTGAGCAGGAGCGCGGCGACCGCCCCCGCGAACGCGGCGACCGGCAGGAGCACCGCGACGCCGAGGACGAGGACGGCGACGGCGCCGAGAGCCGCCCCGGAGGACACCCCGAGCAGGTAGGGGTCGGCGAGCGGGTTGCGGACGACAGCCTGGACCACGGTCCCGGCGACCGCCAGACCCGCCCCCACCGCAGCCGCGGCGAGGACGCGGGCGCCGCGGCCCTGCCACACGATCGCCTCCTGCACCGGGGTCAACGGGTCGCCCGGGCAGGTGACCTGCCCCGGCGCGAGCGCCGAGCACACGTGGTGCCACGCCGAGCCCCACACCTGGCCCACGCTGATCGAGGCCGGGCCGACGGTCACCGCCCACGTCATGACGAGGACGAGCAGGACGAGCAGTCCGGCGAGCGTGGCGAGCAGGGTGAGACGCCGGCGGGCGGTGCCGGCGGGCGGCGTCGTGCCCGGTGAGGGGCGGGCCGGTGCCCGGGTGGCGGCGTCGGTCATCCGGCCCCCAGGGCGGTGAGCTGGTCGACGAGGTCGGCGACGGCGGCGACGTTGCGCACGCCGGCCTCCGTCGCGGCGAAGGGGACGGTGAGGTAACGGCCCTCCTGCACGGCCGGCAGGGCCGCGGTCACCGGGTTGGTCTCGAGCACCTCGACCTTCTGGGCGGCGGTGTTCCACGCCGAGTCGACGAGCACGATGACGTCCGGCGCGCGCTCGGCGACCGCCTCCCAGGACAGCGAGGTCCACGTGTCCTGGACGTCGGCCGCGACGTTCGTCAGCCCGGCGGCCTCCATGATCATCTGCGGGGCGCCGATCCCCGCGCCGACGAACGGGGTGTCCCGGCCCGAGGAGTACCAGAGGGCGGTGCGGCCCTCGCCGTCGGGCTCGACGGCCTCGAGGGCGGCGCGCTGCTCGGCGACGAGCGCCGCGGCCTCCTGCGGGGTGCCCAGGAGCCGCCCGGCCTCCTCGATCTCGGCGAAGACGTCCTCGAAGGTCAGTGGGTTCGGCTGGTGGGCCGGGTCCTGGCAGGCGGAGGGGGAGACGTACGTCGAGATCCCCAGCTCCTCGTAGCCGGCGCGCTCCCCGGCGCCCTCGTCGGACAGGTTGGACTCCCACCCGGCGTAGACGAGGTCGGGGGCGAGGTCGAGGACCGCCTCGCGTGAGGGGTTGCGCTCGGCGAGCACGGGCGGCTCGGTCACGCCCTCGGGCAGCGGCCCGTCCGCGAACGCCGAGCCGACGATCCGGTCCCCGGCGCCCAGTGCGAGGACCATCTCGGTCGCCGCGGACTTGATCGTGACGATCCGCTCCGGCGGCGCTGCGAGGGTGGTCTCCGTCCCGCAGGTGGCCACGGTGACCGGGAACCCGGCGTCGGCGGCGGTCGGCGACGGCGTCGCGTCGGCGCCCTCCTCACCGCCTGCGGTCCCGCAGGCGGTGAGGAGCAGGGCGGGGACGGCGAGCAGGACGGCGGTACGGCGGCGGGACACGGGCGACTCCGGGGCAGGTTCGACGAGGGAACTCTGCGCAGTCACAGCGCCGCGCGGGGACCGCGGGTCCAGGACGTGACCCGTCTCCGGGCAGGGCCCGTGATCCGCGGCCAGCCTACAGCGGCCGCCCCGGCAGGGGCCACGCGGTCTACGTGGGGGCCGGCTTGCGGCGGCGGGACTCGTCGGTCATGTCCTCGAGCTCGCGGCCCTTGGTCTCGGGCACCTGCCACACGACGATGAAGAACGACACGAGCGCGAAGAACGCGTACAGCCCGTAGGCCAGGCTCAGCCCCACCTCGGCGAGGCTCGGGAAGGTGGTCGAGACGGCGAAGTTCGCCAACCAGTTCGCCGCGGAGGCCACCGAGACCGCGGTGGCGCGGATCTTGTTGGGGAACATCTCCCCGAGCATCACCCACATGACCGGACCCCAGGTCGCGCCGAAGGAGACGACGAAGAGGTTGGCCGCGACCAGGGCGACCGTGGCCCAGGGCTGGGGCAGCGCGACGTCCTCGCCGGTGCCCTGGGACTGGGAGAAGGCCACCGCCATCGTCCCGAGCGTGAGGGCCATGCCGGCCGAGCCGCCGACGAGCAGCGGCCGGCGGCCGATCTTGTCGACGAGGAGGATCGCCACGACCGTGACGACGACGTTCGTCACCGAGGTGATGACCGACGTCGTCAGCGCCTGGCTCTCCTCGAAGCCGACCGAGCGCCACAGCGTCGTCGAGTAGTAGAAGATGACGTTGATCCCGACGAACTGCTGGAACACCGCCAGCCCGATTCCCACCCAGACGATCGGTTTGAGGCCCAGCCGCGCTCCCCGGAGGTCGCCGAGGCTCTCGCGCTGCTCACGCTTGAGCGACTCCCGGATCTCGGTGATCTTGGCCGTGGTGTCCGCGACCCCGGTGTACCGGCGCAGGACCTCGGCGGCCTCCTTCTCGCGCTTCTGGTCGACGAGGAACCGTGGCGACTCCGGGATGGTCAGCGCGAACAGGCCGTACAGCACGGCCGGCACGGCCTCGGCCATGAACATCCAGCGCCACGCCGCGAGCCCGAACCACAGCTCCTCCGCCGCGCCGCCCGCGGTGTCGGCGAGGAACGCGTCGGACAGGAGGGCGGCGAAGATGCCGAGGACGATCGCCAGCTGCTGCAGGGAGCCGAGCCGGCCGCGGATCTCGGCCGGGGAGACCTCGGCGATGTAGGCCGGGGCGATGACCGAGGCGGCCCCGACGCCCAGGCCGCCGAGCACGCGCCAGGCGATGAGGTCCCACGTGCCGACAGCCAGGCCGGAGCCGATCGCGGAGACGAAGAACAGCAACGCGGCGATGACCATGACCCGGATGCGGCCGTGGCGGGAGGCGAGGGGGCCGGCGAACCAGGCTCCGGCGATGCAGCCGAGCAGGGCGGAGGAGACCGCGAAGCCCTGGAGGAAGCCGCTGATCCCGAAGTCCGTGCTCATCGCGTCGATCGCGCCGTTGATGACGGCGGTGTCGAAGCCGAAGAGGAACCCTCCGAGCGCTGCCGCCAGGCTGATGCCGAGGATCCTGCCGTTGAGCGTCGTCGCCCGGTCGTCCGCGGTGCCCATGTCGCCTCCCCCGTCGATGTGTCGAGGGCACGGTAACGCCGCGAACGCGCCTCGGCGCGGCGAGGGGGTCAGCCGCCGAGCTCGCGGTCCCGGTCGATGACGGCCTGGACCCCGCGCACGACGGCGGGGGAGAAGCCGGCCTCCTCCATCTCGACGATGCCGGCGATCGTCGTGCCGCCGGGGGAGCAGACCATGTCGACGAGGTCGGCCGGGCTCACCCCGGCCTCGGCGCGCTCGAGGACCATCCGGGCGCTGCCGAGCACGGCCTGGGCGGCGATGCGGGTGGCGAGCGCCTTGGGCATCCCGCCGCGGACGGCGCCGCGGGCGAGGGCGTCGATGAAGGTGAAGACGAACGCCGGGGAGGAGCCGGCGATCGCGGTGTAGGTGGCGAAGTCCTTCTCGGCGATCTCGACGGTGCCACCGACGGCGTCGAACATCTCGACGACGCGTGCGACGTCCTCGGCGCTCGCGGCCGCGTTCCCGCAGACCGCGGCCATGCCCGCCCCGATCATCGCGTTGACGTTCGGCATCACCCGCACGACCGGGACGTCCGCGCCCCCGAGCAGCTCCTCCAGGGCGCCGAGGGTGATCCCCGCGGCGATGGACACGAGGACCGGTCGCCGGTCGCTCACGGCGCCGGCGAGGTCGGTGAGCACGGCCGGCAGCACCTGCGGCTTGACGGCAAGCACGACGACGTCGCTGCCGCACACGACCTCCTGCGCCGAGCGCGCCACGGTGGCCCCGACGTCGTCGGCCAGGCGCCGGGCCGCGTCCGTGGCGACGTCGTAGAGCAGCACGTCCGCGCCCGGGACGACTCCCGCCGCCGTGATGCCGCGGACGATGGCGCCCGCCATGGTGCCCGCGCCGACGAATCCGATGGTCATGCCGCCTCCTGCTGCGCCTCGTGGTCGGAGGCCACAGTAGCGCCGCGCACCCCCGCCGGGCCGGGCACCATGGGGGGATGAACACCCGGACCACTCCCACCCCTGCCCGCCGCGCGCTCGTCACCGGTGCCTCCAGCGGGATCGGCGCCGCGACCGTGCGCCGGCTGCGTGCCGACGGCTGGGACGTCGTCGCCACCGCCCGGCGCGCCGACCGCCTGGCCGACCTCGCGCGCGAGACCGGCTGCGCCGTCGTGCCTGCCGACCTCACCGAGGAGGACGACGTCGCCGCGCTCGTCGCCGAGGTCCGCGCGGGCGGGCCGCTGCACAGCCTGGTCAACAACGCGGGCGGAGCGCTCGGGGCCGACACGGTCGAGCACGGTCGCGTGGAGGACTGGCGGCGGATGTACGAGATCAACGTCCTGGCGACGCTGCGCCTCACCCAGGAGCTGCTGCCCGACCTGCGTGCCTCGGGCGCCGGCGACGTGCTCGTCGTGTCCTCGACCGCGGCGCTGGACACCTACCCGGGCGGCGGCGGGTACGTCGCCGCCAAGCACGCCGAGCGGGCCATCGCCACCACCCTGCGCCTGGAGCTCGTCGGCCAGCCGGTGCGCGTCCTGGAGATCGCGCCGGGCATGGTGCGCACCGAGGAGTTCGCGCTCAACCGGCTGGGTGACGAGGAGGCGGCCGCGAAGGTCTACGAGGGGGTCGCCGAGCCGCTGCTCGCCGAGGACGTCGCCGACGCGATCGCGTGGGCCCTGAGCCGCCCGCACCACGTCAACGTCGACCTCATGGTCCTGCGCCCCAGGGCGCAGGCGTCGAACACCGTGTTGGCGCGCGACCGGTGACCGGCCGGCCGCCGAGAGCGGCGACGGACCCCATCCACGTGATGCCGGGCCCGCAGGCAGTACTGGGACGTCACCCAGGGCGGTTGAGCGCGTCCCCCTGCCAGCTGAGGTCTGCGTCGGTGGGGACGGGAAGTACCTCGATGCCCGGCGTCTGTACGAGCTCCTCGACCAGCGCCCGAGTGCCTGCGACGAGCGTGGAGTCGAAGTCGATCTCGGTGGCCAGCACCCACGCGTGGTCATCAGGCCAGATGATGCTGGGGGACTGCGCCCAGAGATCGCCGTCGACCCATGGCGCCCGGGCGGTCCATCCGACGTCCGCGAAGTCCGCCGCACCGGCCTCGAACAGGACGTAGCGGCGTCCGGTCCCTGCGTGCAGGCCGAACCGCGGCCCGGCGGCCGGCTCCCGAGGCAGGATCCCGGTGCCCGGCTCCGGCTCCCGCACGGAGGTGCCGAGGCGGTGACGCACCGCGTCGCGCACCCGAGCCGCGCCGTGCCGTGCGGCCACCATCAGACGACGAGGGCGTGAGGAGGCCAGCACCAGCTGCACGCGGCCCGCCGCGCTCGTCAGCCCGCCCCACCCTTCCCAGACCGCGGCGACGCCGGCGGTCGGCGTCGTGGTGTGCCTGGTCAGCACCGCCGCGGCCACGGAGAGCGCGGCGGCGTCGAGGTCTCGCACGCCCTGGAAGTGCGTCTCATGGTCGACCCCGTGCCACGTCCTGGTGTCGCGGGGACGGTCGCACGTCAAGGGACATGTACTACTGGTACAGTACCGGTATGGACACATCGAACGTCATGCCAGATACGGTCAATGCACGCTCACTCCTGCTGCCCTACACGCTGGGGCTGGTCGCAGCGATGGTGCTCATCCAGACAGTCATCGCAGCGACCGGCGGTGAAGTCAGTGCGCTTGCCGGAGCCCTCACTGGCCTAGTCGCTATCTGCATCGCGGCATGGCTATGGCACAACTACAGGAAGCTCACACAGGTCCGCTTCGGTGTAGTCATCGCCCACACCATCGCCTTCGTCACCGTCACGACGTCGTTCAACCTCCATGCCGTCGTGGGCACTGTCGCCCTGAGCTCCGGCGCCGAAGCACTCCAGGCAGCCGCCCAGAACCTGCTGGCCACCCCGTGGTTCGGCGCGACGCTCGTGATGAGCGCGGTGTGGGGCCTTGGGCTACTTGTCCATCTGACCGGCGTGGTCCTTGGCCGCGGCTGGGAGGATTGAGGGTGAACACCGCCCGCCCGAGTGAGACGCAAGAATGGGTGGACAGTCGGGTCGAATCCTGGATCGAGACCTACAAGAAGGCGATGCTCACCCCGGTAATCCTTCAACTCATCGCCATTCATCAGCCGGCCACCGTCGCTGAGGTCGCTGGCCGCGTCACCTCAACCACCGGCTGGCAGATCACCGAGCGAGGCCTCTACCGGACCCTCAAGAGACTCCAGGACTCCGGCCTTGTCGCCAGCGATGATGTCGACGCGCCGCGTACCGGAGCCAAGCGCAAGGAACTGTCGCTGACAACCATCGGCTCGCAGTTCCTCGCAGGCATCAACGCGAATCTCATCGATCCCACGACCATCGCAAGCACCTAGTAGCAACGGCTGCCGATGTGAATTGACTTAGGCGTCCCGTTAGCCGAACGCATCCGGTGCGATCGAGCGCGCTGCGCGGTCGAGCTGGCCGTCCTGGCAGGCGATCGCCCTGCGAAACGGTCAGGAATCTCGCCCGTCGAGCACTGCAAGCATGTGGTTGTTGCGCTGAGTGATGAGACGCCGGAGATAGGGCACCAGGAGGAGCGGCTCGGTCAGACGCCCAAGGATTGGCGCGGCGATCGTGAAGGTGTCAGTCATGACGGCTGAGCCGCCGTCCTGGAGGAAGTCGTGCTCGTGAACGAACGACCGGAAGGGGCCGCGCACTTGCTGGTCGACGAACCGGCGTGGGCGATCCAGCTCGATGACCTCGGCGGTCATCGTGAACCACACTCCGAGGTGCCGCGCTCTCCACGTGACGGTCTCGCCCAAGCCAATCTGTCCACTGGTGGTTCCAGCGACAGCGTGTTCGTCGGAACCTGCCATCGACGCCACGTGTGTGTCGATGCTGAGCGACAGGTCGAAGAGATCCTCAGCACGGTGGCGGGTGCGGGTGTTAAGGGTGAGAGTCGTCGACACCGTCCGATCATGGCAGCCGACCTCACCGGCCCGCCGCGAAGAAGCACGCCCGACTCGCGAAGCCGGCGAGCGGTTCCGCACGGAATCCCAGGGGGAGCAGCGCGATCGCAATGTCGATCCGCTCGGCCCTACGGCACGCCAGGCTGGCCTCGCGAAGCGCTCGGTGCTGGCAGCAAAGAGCTGGAGGAGGGTACGCAACGATGTGGCGTCAGCGGTTCTGATCGACTGCGGCGTGGGATCGAGGGGTGACAGGCTCGCTGCATGCGGACAATCGCCCGGAGTGCCCGAGCACCGTGGCTGACGTTGGCCGCAGTCGCAATCGCGCTCACGGCTTGCTCCTCGTCTATGACGCATCTACATGTGGGAGGGCTACGAGGAACTGGGCGAAGATCGGCGACTCCCTCAACATGACTAGGCAATCCGCCTGGGAACGTTTCGCGAAAGCAGAGCGACCCGGCTCGACAACCGGGCCTGACCGGATGCGGTACTGCCGCGCTTCCTGACGTTCCGTGAGCCGATCCCCTTGCGGTGCTGGTGGGCCTGCTACGGCCGGTTCAGCGACTCCCATCTGTGCCAGTTCTCGCAAGCCGCAGATGGCCGCCCGGATTCAAGCAAGGCAGCGACGCATGTCGACTACCGTGAATGGAGTGACTGCCAAACGCCAGGCCGACTCGCTTCCCGTTCCTAGCGCGCGGTGGATCCGTGCCGCGCTCCAGGTGAACCCGTACGCGTATGTCGGCAACCCCAGCCCTTCGCAAAAGTTCGCTGACGAGCACTCATACAACGAGGGACTGCTGGACGCATGCGTAGCCGAGGGCGTCAGGCTGGTCGCTATAACTGATCACTGGAGGGCCTCGACCGGTGAGGGGCTCATCGAATCGGCGAAGTCCCGCGATATCACGGCACTGCCGGGCTTCGAGGCGATCTCCAGTGAGGGTGTTCACCTCCTCGTGATCTTCGAGGAGGGGACTCCGATGGAGCGGATCAACTTTGCGATCGGCGCGTGCGGTTTCACGTCCGAGGAGCCACATGCGCTGTCGGAGAAGCCGCTCGCCGAGATCGTCGATGAAGCGGCGAGCCGGGGAGCCTTAGCCATACCGGCGCACGTGAATGTCCCGACGTCGGGCCTCCTCCATCGAATGAATGGGCGCCCTCTCGAGAAGGCTCTCCAGAGCGAGCACCTGCACGTTCTTGGTATCACTCCGGGAGTGGCGGAGGCTGGTGATCAGGTACGTATCCTCGCGAACCGGTCACCATATGAGCGCAAGCATCCGCTCGTCGCCGTTCATGCCGACGACGTTTCGCACCCCTCAACACTCACATCAGGGGGAGCGACCACCTGGTTCAAGATGTGCCAGCCGTCGCTCGCTGGGTTGAAGCATGCGGTCCGCACGCCCGAAACGCGCATCAGCCTTGCCGACCCCGCGACCTCTGCCGCAGTGCTTCTGCGGGAGATGAGGTGGAACGGCGGCTTCCTGGACGGTCAAACGGTCTGGTTCGCCGATGATTTGACGTCTTTAATCGGTGGTCGTGGCACGGGCAAGTCCACCGTCATCGAGAGTTTGAGGTACGTGCTGGACATTGCGCCGATCGGTGCTGCGGCGGAGAAAGACCACGATGATGTCATCCGCAACGTGCTGCACACCGGCACGACGGTAACGCTCGTCGTGGAGGTCGCCGCACCATCGCCCGCGCGGTACACGATCGAGCGGACCGTTCCGCACCCTCCTGTGGTGCGGGATTCAAGTGGAACTGTGACGACGCTGAGGCCACAGGATGTGGTGGGCAGCCTGGAGATCTTTGGGCAGCATGAGTTGGCCGAACTCGCCCAAGACAAGCAGCTGATGGCGGAAATGGTCGCCAGAGTCGCTGGTCGCCCGGTCGCAGCCAACAGCCGACCAGCCATCGTGCGGGATCTCTCCGAGAACCGCGCCGATCTGGCGAGAGTGGAACTGAGCCAAGAGAACCTTGAGGACGAGCTCGCAGACATCCCGCGTCTGACCGAACAGTCGCTGGCGTTTGAGAAGAGCGACCTCGGCGACAAACTTGCTGCGAAGCGGCGCCTGGACGCTGACGAGGCAGTGCTGAATGAGGTCACTCGTCGGCTTCAACTGGTGTCCAACCGGACCTCTGAGCTGGACGCGGCCACCCTCTTGGCGACCGTGCGAGCCGACGTCTCGGGCATCGACGAAAGCCCACGGAAGGAGGTGCTGGAGTCGGCTCACGCGGCGCTCACCACCGCAGCAGACGCTGTCGAGGCCAACCTACGCGCAATCCAGGAGGCATTGACTGTCGCCCAAGCCACGGTGGCGCAGGCCCGCGCCGAATGGGCGGGCGTGGTGCAGGATGAGGTCGAGGCCAATGACGAGGTCTTCCGCCGTCTCATTGCGGAAGGGCACGACCCTGACTCCTACATCACTACGACGGCGCAGCTGGCCAAGCTCACCACGCGCGCCGAGGAGCGCACGGTCCTGGCCAGCCGGCGCTCCAGACTTCTAGAGAAGCGCGAGGCCTTGATCGCGCAACTTGCCGAGAACGAGAGAGCAATCACCGACGAACTCCACCAAGCCGTTCGGGCGGCGAACGCCACCTCGCGTGCGGTCGTCGTTCGCCCAGTTCCTAACCCGGACCGGACGGCCATCAAGGACGTCATCAGTTCGCACGTCCGTGGCCAGCGGACCTTGATCTTTCGTGCGGTCGACGCTGCTGATTTCTCGGTGCGCGCTTTCGTCGCCTCGGCGCGTAGCGGTGCAGAGGGGCTCGAGCCGTACGGGCTCACCGAGGCCCAACGTAGGGGGGTTCTTGACGCCGGAGAGCCGCTGTTCCGAGAGCTGGAGGAGTACGCGGTAGGACTCGCCGTCGACGTTCTCCTAAACCTCGCGCCGAAGGGGCAGGGCTCCGATCTGCGTCGGCTCGAGGAGCTCTCCAAAGGTCAGAGGGCGACTGCGCTACTGCTGCTCCTGCTCAGCGCCTCCAACAGCCCGCTCGTGATCGACCAGCCGGAAGATGACCTTGATAACCGCTTCATCTACGACGGCATTGTGAAGCGGCTACGAGCCCTTAAGGGTGTTCGACAGATCATCGTCAGCACTCACAACGCCAATGTCCCTGTCCTCGGCGACGCTGAGCTCGTAGTAACCCTGGAAGGGGACGGACAGAATGGGCGCACCGCGGCGGACGGAGTCGGCTCTCTCGACATCCAGTCGGTCCGTGCCTACGCCGAGGACCTCCTCGAGGGGGGCCGGGACGCGTTCAATGCGCGTAAGCATCTATACGGCTTCTGAACAAGTTCGCAACGGCCCGGGCAGCCCAGCACCCCACCTGCCATCCAGTGATCCGGCTCAGGACTGGAACCTGAGCCTCAGTTTCTAACCGCGCCCGCACCGTCGGCTCCGCCGTCGAGTCGCTCGACCAACCGCCGCCGCTTAGCCTGGCCGACGCGGCTGACGCGACCGGCCGCGTCCGTAATTGCGAGCCCTGAGTACATCCTCTGGCGGAGGGGCCCATCCACACTGCGCAACCAGGCGTGCTTCGGCCCTGCAGCTCCTTCGCCAGACGAATGTGGACCGGGTCGACTAGGTTCGTCGGATGAGCGAAGTGGAATGGCCCTGGTCCAGACAGGCAACGCTCTTCATGGTTGGCGGCTTCGTCCTACTCGCGCTTGGCCTCGCCCAACTCGTGATGCTGGCCGCGTGGGAAAGTCAGAACGCCGCAGTGCGGATCGTCTTCGCTTCAGGACAAGTACTGGCTGGGGCGGTGATGGGGGTGAGTGTCATTCTCCAGCGGCGACGCTCCCGACGAGGTCGTTGATTAGGTGACTCACCTGCGCTTCGCGTGCCCTCGTGGTCGACGATCGCGCCCGGAGCCGACTCTGAGAAACCAAGGCAGCGACCATTCATCGATGCTGTAGCGGCAACCGTGTCCGGCGGTCATCGATGCGCATCCCGGTTGACCAACGGGTATCGGCGCGCCGAAGGACTGCCGGTTGATCAGCTGGCCACTGTCCCGCGGGCGATCCGTCGCTGCGCTTGTAGAAGGCCCAGCAGCAGCCATACAAGTCGCATCGCGGTGAATATGACAAGGTGCGCCTTGTTCTGCTGGCGAGTCGCGATTCGCCCGCTTAGAGTCGGAGCAGCCAACACGAGGAGTCGTATGCAAGCCGGAGATGTGAAGCTAGGGTCCATCTTTTTCGACAATCATCGCTACGAGATCCCGATGTTCCAGCGGCCGTACGTGTGGGGCAAGGAACGCAACTGGCTTCCCCTGTGGGAGGACATCGCCGCTGCGGCCGACAGCGTGGTAGCCGACATGCTCAGCGGTGAGTGGCCGAACGAGCCACCGACGTACTTCCTCGGTGCCATTGTGGTGAAGGCGACCCCGAACCACCCACAGCGCCTGGGCGGATCGATCCTGGTCGACGGGCAGCAGCGGCTGACCACCCTGCAGGTGATGCTGGCGGCGGCACGCTCGGTAGCGACCGAGCTCGGAGCCGAGAGCGCCGCCGGCCGCTTCGAAGAGTGGGTCGAGAACAGCAAAAAGGCGGTCCACGAGAAGTGGCCGGATGACAGGTACAAGCTGTGGCCACTCCCGCAGGATCGCCCTCAGTATCTGTGGGCGGTGCGACAGCCGGACGACGAGTCGCCGTGTCCGGATGACGCTCACCGCATCTCCGAGGCCCGACTGTGGTTCGAAGAGGCCATCCGAGATTGGGCGACCTGTGACGGCGACCCAAGCGACAGGCTGGACGCCCTGCACAGTGCGCTGGAGACCCGGATTGCACTGGTCCGCATTACCCTGGAGAAGACCGACAACGCTCAGGTGATCTTTGAAGCGCTCAACCACCGGGGGGTGGAGCTCTCGCAGTCCGACCTGGTCAAGAACTCGCTGTTCCGCCTCGTGGAGGATCAGGGCGAGCGCCACCTCGCGGAGTCGCTGCTCGTGGACCACTGGCTCCCTCTCGACGGACGCCGGTGGCGCGCCGAGACCGTGACCGGTCGCATCAAGCGGAGTCGGCTGGACCAGGTGATCGCTTACTGGCTGACCGTCCGGAGAGGCGAGGTCGTGTCCGTCGAGCGACTGTTCGACGAGTTCAAGGCTTGGCTCTTGGACGGTGGCTTCAGGGCGGGCGAGGTCATCAAGGAGATCCGCAAATACGCGGACCTATATGACCAGCTGGTCACCGAACCGCCAGACGAGCCAACAGCGGCACTGGTGGACCTCGTGATTGCTACCAAGACCAATACCGTGTGGCCGCTCATCTTGGGGATCTACGGAGACGACCGCGTGTCCGACGCGCAGTGTCAGAAGGCGGCTGGAGCGCTGGCCTCCTATCTGACGCGTCGAATGCTCTGTGGACTGACGAGCAAGGATTACAACCGCATCTTCGTGTTTGTTCTGCAGGCGGCGAGCGCTAGAGCGGGTGTGGACGGTCTCGCCGGCGATGCCATTGAAGAAGAACTCGCCCGACTGGCCGGGGAGACACGCAACTGGCCCGACGACGGAGAGTTCATCGCCGCCATCTTCGGGTCCAACTTCTACGCCCTCAGTCGCCCACGTCAGCGGGCCTTTTTCGCCGGGATTGAGAACCACCTGCGCGACGATAAGGCTGAAGACGCGAACCCGATCCGTGCCCGATGGGAGCACCTGAACATCGAGCACGTCATGCCGCAGAAGTGGCGGGAACACTGGCCCCTCGCCAACGAGAACGATGAACGCGCGGCCTCGAAGCGCGAGCAGGCGATCAACATGGTCGGAAATCTCACCCTGACCAACGGGCGCCTGAACGCCCAGATGCGGCACCAGGCTTGGCCAGCCAAGAAGCCGGCGCTCCAGCAGAGGAGCACCATGCTCATTACGACCGCCTCTATTCTATCTGCCCCGCCCGGCGTCGACGCCGACGAGGTGGCCACCTGGGCCTCCGACTGGGATGAGTTCCGGATCGGGAAGCGCAGCGCGCACCTCACCCATCTCGCGCTGCAGGTCTGGCCTCGCCCTGACATCACTCCTGCGGATGAAGAAGACGACGAGGAACTGGACTCGATGGAAGACCTCGATGACGACGACGCCTCGGAGTACTGAAACCTCATCAGGCACGACATCATCGTCCACGAAGCATGTCGGGCGCCAAGGAGAGGGTCGATGCGTGGTCCGGCGCCAAGGCGGTCGTCGCGGTGACGGCGGGCCGTGCCAGTAGAGCAACCATCAATGGGAACGGGCTGGTCAGACAGGTAGCAAGGTCTCGCAGCCGTGGCGTCCCGCAAGCCCGTCCGGTGACTCGTCCGGTGAGGGTGCCCTATCCGGCAGCGTCCTGTGCCATCGCCGCCGGGTCGTGGACGAGCCCGCGTTGGATGCGGCGGGACCCGCGCCACAGGGCGACGGCCGGGACGGCGCAGACGACGGCAAGCACTGCGAACGCGACGCCCATGAGCACGTTGACCGCGACGTCGGGGGTGCCTTCGGTCAGCTGCCAGACGGAGTAGCCCACCGCGCAGGCACAGAGCACGGCGGCGAGGCCGGTGACGCTGCAGAGGATGACCCGCGGGAAGATCTCGGGGCGCAGGGCGGAGAGCAGGCCGTGCACCCGGTGCCCCAGGCCGGCCGTGCGCGACGGGTCGCTCGTCATCCACGCCTCCGCGGCACGTGACAGTCGCCCGCCCGCACGGATGAGGTCACGCGCTCGCAGCGCCGCGACGCCGCCACCCGCGAGGGCGACGGCGATGCCGAGGCCGCCCAGCACGCCGGTGGTCGAGGGATCCCCTCCGACGACGGTGGAGAGGACCGCCACGCAGCCCACGACGGCGACCACGAGCGCCGCCACGACGCCCAGCCACAACCCTGCGCCGGTGAGGATGCGAGGTGCCCCCACGTACTCGCGCACCAGGGCGTGGACCGCCGGGCGGCGTGCGCCCGTCGTCTCCCCGCGCTCCGCGGCAGTGACGTAGGGCTCGACCGTCGCCGGCAGGAACCTCACGCGCCCTCCGGGCCGTTCACCGGCAGCACCCCGCCGGCCTTGGCCACCCCCTCCGGCGGCTCGGTGCCGACGTGCGCGCCGGCCGCGATGGCACTGACGACGTGCGCGAGCAGCGGGCGATGCTCGGGGTCCGGGGAGCTCCCGGTGACGAGGACGAGGTCGTGCGGCCGGCCGGGCAGCGCGACGGCGACGACGCACGTGCCGAGCGTGTCCACGGGCCGCTCGCCCGCCTCCGGGCGAACGGCCGGTGCGTCGTCCCCCGCCCGGCCCATGGGGGACTCGGGTGTGAGCGTGATGAACGACTGCACCGCCGTCCGCCCGTCGACCAGCGTGATGTCCTCGGTCGACTCCACCGTCCCCGTCCGGCCGAGGGACCGCTCGACCAGCGCGACCGGGTTGACCTCCCCGCTGCGCACGTGCTCGATCGTCGTCGAGAACGTCCAGACCGCGGGCTCGTCGTCGACCTCGGTGACGACGGCGCCGGCTGAGGTGATCCGGGTGCCGGCGACCGCCTCGCGCGCCGCCCGCAGCCCGGTGTAGAGGTGGTCGGTGCGGGCGTCTCCGAGGTACTCGCGGGCCGGCTCGACCATGTCGCGCCAGTGCTGCTCGGCGCGGGCGTCGGAGTCGAACGCGGCGATCTCCACCCAGCCGGGCGGCGTGGGGACCCAGAAGCGCTCGCGCGCGGGCGCGCTCACTTGCTGCCCTGCCTCTCGGCGATGTCGTGGCGCTGCTCGGCCGTGACGAAGCCGTGGCCGTCGAACATGTTGCGGAAGCGCTCCACCGTGCGGGAGGCGGGGTTGCCGACGTCGTTGAGGCCCTGGGCCGTGTCCATGACGTTCTTGCTCTCCTCGTAGGCACGGCCGGTGATGTACCCCCACGTGGCCATCGGCCCGACGGGGTTGAAGGACAGCACGGCCGTGGCCGTCGCACCCGCTCCTCCGGTGCCCCGGGAGATCCCGGCGATGGCGGGCACGAGGCCGGACATGCCGCCGTTCGCCATCGCCATGCTGCCCAGGCCTTGGATGGCCTTGCCGAGCCCGGCGCCGGCGAGCATGCCGAGCGCGCCGGTCAGCGCCTCGGTGCCGTCCTCCCGTCCGCCCGCCCACTGCGCGACGTCGATGGCCACGGCGGCGCCACCGAGGATGAGCCCGGCCATGCCGAGCCAGCCCACCGGCCCGGAGAGCACCATCGCGATGATGGCGACGACGGCGACCGCGACGACGAGGACGTCGATGAGGTCCTCGAGCACGGGGAGGACGTAGTCCTGGAGCCAGTCCTCGAGGTCGCCTGCCCACTCCTTGAAGTCGTCCCACCAGCTGGAGTCGGGGGCGGCGTCACCGGCGTCGGCCAGGCACGAGGCGACGTACTCGGCCTCGCAGGCGTAGCTGTCGGCCAGCGCCCAGGCCTCGCTGCGGATCGAGTCGAGCTCGGCGGCCGCCGCGGAGAGCAGGCCGGCCGGGCCGTCCGTGTCGGCCTCCGGGTCCTCGCTGTTCTGCGCGGCGGTGAGGTCCTCGCCGGCGGCGCTGACCTGGGCCAGGGCGGCCTGGGCGCGGCTCTCGAGCTCCACCGCCTGGGTCTGGAAGGTGAGCAGCGAGCTCGCCCAGGTGGCCAGCGCGGTCGCGGCCGTCTCGAAGCTGTCCGCCGCCGTGAGGACCCGCGGCGTCAGTTCCTCCGACATTGTCTCGTGGAACGCGGTGGCGGTCTCGCCCTTCCAGTCCTGGCGGCCCGTGCCCCCGAGGACGTCGGCCGCCTCACGGATGCGCGAGGCGGTCGTGCGGACCTGCTCGGCCACGGACTCGGCGGCCCCCAGGGAGCCGGGGGCGGGGTCGAAGCCCAGTGCGGTGAAGGTGCTCATCACGCTCCCTCCCCGGAGGTCTCCAGGGCGGCCGCGAGCTCGGCGTCGAGCTGGGCGAAGCCCTCGGCGATGACCCGTAGGCCCTCGGCGCCACCGCCGGAGGCCTCGGCGAGCTTGTCGATGCCGTCGCTCCACTCCGAGCCGAAGCCGCTCAGCCGGGCGCGGAGGGTGTCGTTGGCGGTGACGTCGCCGGGGACGGACGCCATCGCGCCGGCGGCGCCGGACAGCGTCTCGCGGATGTTCTCCAGCGTCGCCCGCGTGGCAGCCAGGGCGTCACCGTCGATGAACAGGTCGACCACGTGTGCCTCTCCTCTCGCCGGGACGTGCGTCGTGCGCGTCCTCCCGCCGACCATGATGGCGAGCGCGACCCGTCCTGCACACCGGTATGGATAGGGAGAACTCCCCATCGCGGCCCGCGGCCCGCCGCGCGACGTGGCTACAATCGTCGGCAGCAAAGGCTTCGACCCGGCCATCACCGGTGAGCCGCCGGAAGAACAGGGCACCAGCCCCCAGTAGAACCGGCCGGATGCGGACCGTCATCACCGCAGGAGAGCGGCCCCGGGCCGCGGCCCCGGCCGCGGACCCGACGGCAAGCGAGGTGGTACCGCGGCAGCGGCCCGGGAGGGTCCGACGTCGTCCTCGCACCCACGGCACGACGACGAGGAGACCACCGCCCATGGCTGTTGAGCACCCCACGCCCGCCCCCCGCTACCCGCGTCACCAGGCCGGCGGCGAGGTGCCCGCCTCGCCGAGCTTCCCCGCCCTGGAGCGGGACGTGCTCGCCTACTGGGACGCCGACGGCACCTTCCAGGCCTCGGTCGACCACCGCCCGGCGGGGGAGAACGGCAGCAACGAGTTCGTCTTCTACGACGGCCCGCCGTTCGCCAACGGCCTGCCCCACTACGGGCACCTGCTCACCGGGTACGTCAAGGACGTCGTCGGACGGTTCCAGACCCAGCTCGGGCGGCGCGTCGAGCGCCGCTTCGGGTGGGACACCCACGGCCTGCCCGCCGAGCTGGAGGCCGAGCGCGAGCTCGGCATCACCGACAAGTCCCAGATCGAGACGATGGGCATCGAGGCCTTCAACAAGGCCTGCGAGGACTCGGTGCTGCGGTACACCGGCGAGTGGCGCGAGTACGTCACCCGCCAGGCCCGGTGGGTCGACTTCGACCACGACTACAAGACGCTCGACCCCTCCTACATGGAGTCGGTGATCTGGGCCTTCAAGCAGCTCTACGACAAGGGCCTGGCCTACGAGGGCTACCGGGTGCTGCCGTACTGCTGGAACGACCAGACCCCGCTGTCCAACCACGAGCTGCGCATGGACGACGACGTCTACCAGCAGCGCCAGGACCCGTCGGTGACGGTCGGGGTGCGCCTGGAGACGGGCGAGCTCGCCCTCATCTGGACGACGACGCCGTGGACCCTGCCCTCCAACCTCTCCCTCGCCGTCGGGCCCGACGTCGAGTACGTCACCGTCGTGCCCGCCGAGGGCCCGCTCGCCGGGGAGCGGGTGGTCCTCGCCGCCGCGCGCCTGGCCGCCTACGCCCGCGAGCTGGGGGAGGAGCCGCAGGAGGTCGCGCGCACGACCGGCCGTGAGCTCGCCGGGCGCCGCTACGCGCCGATCTTCGACTACTTCGTCGGCCGCGAGGGCCTGGGGGAGAACGTCTGGACGGTGCTCGCCGCCGACTACGTCTCCACCGAGGACGGCACCGGCATCGTCCACCAGGCGCCGGCCTTCGGTGAGGAGGACATGGCCGTCTCGGCCGCCGCCGGGATCGGCACCGTCGTCCCCGTCGACGACGGCGGCCGCTTCACCCCCGAGGTCGCCGACTACGCCGGCACCCAGGTCTTCGAGGCGAACCGCGCGATCATCGCCGACCTCAAGCACGGCACCGGCCCGCTGGCCCGCCGTGCGGAGGCCGAGCGCGCCGTCCTCGTGCGCCAGGAGACCTACGACCACTCCTACCCGCACTGCTGGCGCTGCCGTCAGCCGCTCATCTACAAGGCGGTGACGAGCTGGTTCGTGCGCGTCACCGACTTCCGTGACCGGATGGTCGAGCTCAACGAGCAGATCAGCTGGGTGCCCGACCACATCAAGCACGGCCAGTTCGGCAACTGGCTCGCCGGGGCGCGCGACTGGTCGATCTCCCGCAACCGCTACTGGGGTACCCCGATCCCGGTGTGGGTCTCGGACGACCCGGCCTACCCGCGCATCGACGTCTACGGCTCCTTCGCCGAGCTCGAGGCCGACTTCGGGCGTCTGCCGCTGGACCGTGACGGCCGGCCGAACCTCCACCGCCCGTTCATCGACGAGCTCACCCGGCCGAACCCGGACGACCCGACCGGCCGGTCGACGATGCGCCGCATCCCCGACGTGCTGGACGTGTGGTTCGACTCCGGGTCGATGCCCTACGCCCAGGTGCACTACCCGTTCGAGAACGCCGACTGGTTCGAGCACCACAACCCGGGCGACTTCATCGTCGAGTACATCGGGCAGACCCGCGGGTGGTTCTACACCCTCCACGTCCTGGCGACCGCGCTGTTCGACCGCCCGGCGTTCACGACGTCGGTCTCCCACGGCATCGTCCTGGGGTCCGACGGCCGGAAGATGAGCAAGTCGCTGCGCAACTACCCCGACGTCAACGAGGTCTTCGACCGCGACGGCTCGGACGCGATGCGCTGGTTCCTCATGGCCTCCCCGATCCTGCGCGGTGGCAACCTCGTCGTCACCGAGGAGGGCATCCGGGAGAACGTGCGCCAGGTGCTCCTGCCCGTGTGGAACACGTGGTACTTCCTGTCCCTGTACGCGGGCGCCGCGAACGGCGGGGCCGGCATGGTCGGCCGCGAGGTTCGCCCCGAGGAGGCCGCCGGCCTGCCGGTGATGGACCGCTACCTCCTCGCCCGCACCCGCACGCTGGCCGCCGACGTGCGCCGCCTGCTCGAGGCCTACGACGTGCCCGGCGCGAGCCAGGCCGTGCGCGAGCACCTCGACGTCCTCACCAACTGGTACGTGCGTACCTCGCGGGACCGCTTCTGGCAGGAGGACGCCGACGCCGTCAACACCCTGCACACCGCGCTCGAGGTCCTCATGCGCGTCATGGCCCCGCTCGCCCCGCTCATCAGCGAGGAGGTGTGGCGCGGGCTCACCGGTGGGCGCAGCGTCCACCTCACCGACTGGCCGGTGCTCGACGACGCCTTCGCCGACGACGAGCTCGTCGCCACCATGGACCGCGTGCGGGACGTCGTGTCCACCACGCTCGGCCTGCGCAAGGCCGGCTCCCTGCGGGTGCGCCAGCCGCTGCGCCGCCTCCAGGTCGTCACCGACGAGCCCGGGCTGCTCGAGCCCTTCACCGCGCTCGTCGCGCAGGAGGTCAACGTCAAGGAGGTCGAGCTGCGCTCGCTCGCCGACGGCGCCGCGGAGGAGTACGGCGTGTACACCCGCCTCACCGTCAACGCCCGGGTCGCCGGGCCGCGGCTCGGCAAGGACGTCCAGCGGGTCATCAAGGCCGCCCGCTCGGGCGCCTGGGAGCAGACCGAGGACGGCGTCGTCGTCGACGGCATCGCCCTGGAGGAGCAGGAGTACACCCTGACGACCGAGGTCGAGGACCGGCCCGGGGACGAGCGCGCCGCCGGCGTGCTCGACAGCGGCGGCTTCGTCGTCCTCGACACCGGCCTGGACGACGAGCTGCTCGCCGAGGGCTTCGCCCGCGACCTCGTGCGCCGCGTCCAGGACGAGCGCAAGGCCGCCGGCCTGCACGTCGCCGACCGCATCGCGCTCGCGGTGGACGTGCCCGGCCGCTACGCGCGGTGGATCGAGAACCACGCCGAGCTCGTCACCGCGGAGACCCTCGCGGTCTCCCTCGCCGTGGACGTGAGCCCGACCGACGAGGTCGGCGTCCGACTGGAGGTCGTGGAGGCGTGAGCAGGGACATGAACATGGACGAGGACGAGGACCGCACGGCCGAGGAGGAGGCCGCGCAGGCCGAGCACGACCTCGCCGCGCAGGAGCTCACGTCGTCCGGCCTGTTCGCCGGGCCGGACCCGACGGTCGTGGACGACGTCCTGGCCTCCCCGGACGTCACCGCCGAGGTCGACCCCGTCGAGCGCGCCCAGGCGCAGTCCGAGGTGCACCGGATCTACACCGAGATCCTCGCCCGCGCCCCGGAGCACGACGTCCAGCCGAGCCTCGAGCGGGTCCGCCAGGTACTCGAGCTGCTCGGTGAGCCGCAGCGGGCCTACCCGGTCATCCACATCGCCGGGACGAACGGCAAGACGACCACCGCCCGCATCACCGAGCGCCTGCTGCGCGAGCGCGGCCTGCGCACCGGGCGCTTCACCTCCCCGCACCTCAGCGACGTGCGCGAGCGCATCGCGATCGACGGCGAGCCGATCTCCCCGGAGGCGTTCGTCGCGCTCTGGGAGGAGGTCGCGCCCTACATCGAGCTCGTCGACGAGCGCTCGCGCGCCGAGGGAGGGCCGCGCCTGAGCTTCTTCGAGGTCTTCGTCGTCATGGCCTACGCGGCGTTCGCCGACGCGCCGGTCGACGTCGCCGTCGTCGAGACGGGGATGGGCGGGCGCTGGGACGCGACGAACGTCGCTGACGGCACCGTGGAGATCCTCACCTCCATCTCCCGCGACCACGAGCGCTGGCTCGGGCACACGCTCACCGAGATCGCCGCCGAGAAGGTCGGCATCCTCACCCCCGGCTCCACCGTCGTGTGCGCCGAGCAGGAGGAGGACGTCGCGGCGCTCGTGCGCGACGCCGCCCACGCCCTCGATGCGCGGCTGCTCGTCGACGGCGCGGACCTCGCCGTCGTCGACCGGCAGCTCGGCGTCGGCGGGCAGATGCTCGTCCTGCGCACCCCCGCAGCGACGTACACCGACGTCTTCCTGCCGCTCCACGGGGAGCACCAGGCGCACAACGCGCTCCTCGCCGTGGCCGCCGTCGAGGCGTTCTTCGGCGGCGGGGCGCTGAGCGCGGAGGTCATCGAGCAGGGGCTCGCCGGCTCGGACTCCCCGGGCCGCCTCGAGCTCGTCCGCACGAGCCCGACGGTCCTGCTCGACGCCGCGCACAACCCCGCCG
Organism: Georgenia sp. 311; assembly: GCF_006151955.1. NCBI lineage: Bacteria > Bacillati > Actinomycetota > Actinomycetes > Allobogoriellales > Allobogoriellaceae > Georgenia > Georgenia sp. 311. The sequence continues at coordinate 86,338 of NZ_VDFS01000035.1, forward strand.
GGGTCGAGGCGCTGCGCCGCGCGCTGGAGGAGGCGTTCTCGCTCAGCCGGCTCGTCGGCGTCGTCGGCGTCATGGGCGACAAGGACGCCGAGTCGATCCTCTCCGGGCTCGAGCCGCTGCTCAACGAGGTCGTCATCACCCGGCCGTCCTCGAGCCGTGCGTATGACCTCGAGGACCTCGCGGACCTCGCGCGCGACGTCTTCGACGAGGACCGCGTCCACGTCGCCGAGCGGCTCGACGAGGCGATCGACCTCGCGGCCGCCCGCGCCGAGTACGGCGGGGAGCAGGACGGGGCCATCCTCGTCACCGGCTCGATCGTCCTCGTCGGCGAGGCCCGCCTCCTCCTCCGCGGCCACTGACCCCTCCGCCGAGCGCTGGATCCCGCACGCCCCGCGCGTGCACGATCCAGCGCTCGGCGG
>NZ_VDFS01000036.1:0-3412 GCF_006151955.1 Georgenia sp. 311
CGTGAGGGTGGTTACGGCCGCCCGACCGAGCGTCGCGAAGGCGGTCAGAGCCGTCCGACCGAGCGTCGTGAGGGTGGTTACGGCCGTCCGACCGAGCGTCGCGATGGCGCTTCCCGTGACTTCAACCGCGGCGAGCGTCGTGAGGGTGGTTACGGCCGCCCGACCGAGCGTCGCGAAGGCGGTCAGAGCCGTCCGACCGAGCGTCGTGAGGGTGGCTACGGCCGCCCCGACGAGCGTCGTGGTGGCGAGCGTCGTGAGGGTGGTTATGGCCGTCCGACCGAGCGTCGTGAGGGTGGCTATGGCCGTCCGACCGAGCGTCGCGATGGCGGTTCCCGTGACTTCAACGGCGGTGAGCGTCGTGAGGGTGGCTATGGCCGTCCGACCGAGCGTCGCGATGGCGGTTCCCGTGACTTCAACCGTGGTGAGCGTCGTGAGGGTGGCTATGGCCGTCCCACGGAGCGTCGCGATGGCGGTTCCCGTGACTTCAACGGCGGTGAGCGTCGTGAGGGCGGTTACGGCCGTCCCACGGAGCGTCGCGAGGGCGCTCCCCGCAGCTTCGACCGTGGTGAGCGTCGTGAGGGCGGCTATGGCCGCCCGACGGAGCGTCGTGAGGGTGGTCAGGGTCGTCCGACCGGGGGTCGTGAGGGTGGCTTTGGCCGTCCCGACGAGCGTCGTGGTGGCGAGCGTCGCGAGGGTGGCTTCGGTCGTCCGACCGAGCGTCGTGAGGGCGGCTACGGCCGCCCCGACGACCGCCGTGGTGGCGAGCGTGGCGGCCGCCGCGAGGGCGGCTACGACCGCTCGGCAGGCGGTGGGCACCGCACCGGTGGAGGTTTCGACCGGTCCGGCCCGCGGCACGCGTCCGACCAGGCGCCTCATGACGAGGAACTGCGTCACCCCGCGCCCCCCGTGGACGAGGACGTCATCCCCCAGATGCTCGACAAGGCCGCGCGGTCACGTCTGCGCACCCTGTCCAAGCTGAACTCTGACTGGGTGGCCGTCCACCTGGTCATGGCCGGCCGGACGCTCGACACGGACCCGGAGCTCGCCTACGAGCACGCGTCCGCAGCGGTCCGGCGTGCCGGTCGCGTCGACGTCGTGCGCGAGGCACTGGCCCTCACCGCCTACGCGACCGGACGGTACGCGGAGGCGCTGCGTGAGGTCCGTACGGTGCGCCGTCTCAGCGGTGTCGACGCGCACCCCGCGATCGAGGCCGACTGCGAGCGTGGCCTCGGACGCCCCGAGCGCGCGCTCGCGGTCATCGCCGAGGCCAAGGGGCGCGAGCTCAGCATCGAGGAGGCCGTCGAACTCACCCTCGTCGAGAGCGGTGCACGAGCCGACCTCGGCGAGCACGACGCCGCGCTGCTCGTCATCGACAAGCTGCTCCCGCGCGTCAGCGAGCCCGAGTACCGCCGCCGGCTGATGCTCGTCCGCGCCGACAGGCTCGAGACCCTCGGTCGCACCGACGACGCCGCTGAGGCGCGGGCCGCCGCCGAGGCGATCGCACCCCAGGAGGAGGACGACGTCGTCGTCCTCGACCTCGGGGACGACGATGACGAGCAGGCCACGCCGGCGCCCGTCGCCGAGGCTGACGCGCCGGAGGACGACGAGCCGGAGGACGACGAGCCGGAGGACGACGAGCCGGAGGACGACGAGCCGGAGGACGACGAGCCGGAGGACGACGAGTCCGAGGCCGATGAGACCGACGAGGTCGAGTCCGAGGACGATGAGGCCGAGGACGTGTCAGGGATCGACGAGCTCGAGGCCGGCGAGCCTGACGAGGTCGAGCCGGAGGACGACGAGCTCGAGGAGGAGGCCGAGGAGGTCGAGGTCGAGGTCGTCCTCGTCGAGGACTCCGCGCCGGACGCCGCGGTCGTCGACGTCGAGTCCGTGCCCGAGGCCGAGGTCGTCGTGATCGAGGAGTCCGTCGAGATCGAGGAGTCCGCCCCGGACGCCGAGACGGTCGACGTGGAGTCGGACGTCGAGGTCGTGGACGCTGACGACGCCGAGGAGCCGCAGGTCGACGAGTCGGCCCCCGAGGCGGAGATCGTGGTCGAGGAGTCCGAGGTCGAGGTCGTCGAGGAGTCCGTCGAGGAGTCCGCGGTCGAGGCCGAGGAGACCGCCGAGGTCACCGACGCGGTCGAGGCCGAGGAGACCGCCGAGGTCGCGGACGCGGTCGAGGCCGAGGAGACCACCGGCCCCGACACCGTCGAGGAGGACCAGGAGTCCGACAACGGCTCCGAGCAGCTCGACCTCTTCGCGGACGGTGACCTGGAGGACCGCCGGTGACCGCGACGCTCATCGGTTCACCGCCGCCGTGCGACGTCTACGACGTCGGTCTCTACGACCTCGACGGCGTCGTCTACCTGGGGGCCGAGGCGGTGGTCCACGCGGCCGACGCGATCGCGGCGGCCGCCGAGCGTGGCCTGCGTCCGCTGTACGTCACGAACAACTCCTCCCGTGAGCCGGAGGAGATCGCCGCCCAGATCGACGGCTTCGGCGTGCCCTGCTCACCCGAGCAGGTCGTCACCTCCGCCCAGTCGGTCGCCCTCCTCCTGCAGGAGGTGCTCGAGCCCGGCGCCCGCGTGCTGCCCATCGGCGGCCAGGGGCTGCGCACGGCGCTCGAGCACGCCGGCTTCACGCTCGTGGCGAGCGCGGCCGACGCGCCGGAGGCCGTCGTCCAGGGCTACGCCCCGCACCTGAGCTGGCACGACCTCGCCGAGGCCTCTTACGCGATCGGCGCCGGCGCGCGCCACGTCGCGACCAACCTCGACGGCTCCATCCCCAAGGAGCGTGGGGTCGCCCCGGGCAACGGCGCGCTCGTGCGCGCCGTCGTCGAGGCGACCGGCGTCCAGCCGCTCGCGTCCGGCAAGCCGCTCCCGGCGATCTTCCGCCAGGCCGCCGAGCGCGTCGGCGCGCAGAACCCGATGGCCATCGGTGACCGGCTCGACACCGACCTCGAGGGCGCCCGCGCCTCCGGGATCCCCGGCCTGCTCGTCCTCACGGGCGTGACGAGCGCCCGTGACGCCGTCCTCGCACCGGCGCACCAGCGCCCGTCGATGCTCGCCACCGACCTGCGCGGGCTGCTCGAGCGGCACCCCGAGCCCAGGCACGTCGACGACGAGGGCTGGTGGAGCTGCGGCGCCGCCGTCGCGCGCGTCGACGACGGCACCCTCGTCCTCGTCGACGACCCCACCGGCCCGCTCGGCCCCTCCGGGGAGCAGCGGCTCTCCGGTGACCGGCCCGCCCGGGTGACGCTCGACGGGTGGCGCGCACTGTGCGTCGCCGCCTGGGACGCGGCGGACAGCGGCCGGCCCGTCCAGCCGCAGGACGTCCCGGCGCTGACGATCGGCTGACGGCGCGCCGTGCCAGGTGTTCCTGGCACGGCGTCGCCCCCCGCCGCGTCGGGCGCGGG
>NZ_VDFS01000036.1:3695-30752 GCF_006151955.1 Georgenia sp. 311
GCCTGACCGGCACGGCAGGAAGGTGACCCATGAACGACAGCACGCAGGCCGCGTCCGCGGCCCCTCGGCCCGCGCCACCGCGTCCCGGACCGGACGCGCCGCCCGCCCCCGTGCCCGAGCTCGCCGAGCTCGACACCCTCGCCGACCGTCCGCTGACCGAGCAGCTCGCCGTCCTGGACACCGTCCACCGCGCGCTCGCCGCCCAGCTCTCCTCCGCAGAGTCCTGACGTGGCGCGTCTCGTCCGGGTCGACGCCGAGCTCGTCCGCCGCGGCCTCGCCCGCTCGCGGCAGCACGCCGCCGACCTCATCGCCGCCGGCCAGGTCCTGCTCGACGGCGGGCCGGTGACCAAGCCCGCTCGCCAGGTCGACCCTGCCCAGGCGCTGCGCGTCGTCGCCCCCGCCGAGGAGGAGTACGTCTCCCGCGGCGCGCACAAGCTCGCCGGCGCGCTCGACGCGCTCGGGTCCGAGGTGCCGGTCGCCGGTCGCCGCGCCCTCGACGCCGGCGCCTCCACGGGCGGGTTCACCGACGTCCTCCTGCGCCGCGGCGCGGAGCACGTCGTCGCCGTCGACGTCGGCTACGGCCAGCTCGCCTGGTCCCTCCAGCAGGACCCGCGCGTCACCGTCCTCGACCGGACGAACGTGCGCACCCTCGACCCGGAAGCCGTGGCCCCCGCGCCCTCGCTCGTCGTCTCGGACCTCTCCTTCATCTCCCTCACCCTCGTCCTGCCGGCACTGGCGGCAGCGGCGGCGCCCGACGCCGACTTCCTCCTCATGGTCAAGCCCCAGTTCGAGGTGGGCCGCGAGGCGATCGGCAAGGGTGGGGTGGTCCGCGACCCGGCCCTGCACGCCCACGCGGTCCGCACCGTCGCCGACGCCGCGCAGGCGCTCGGCCTGCACACCTTCGCCGTCGAACCCAGCCCGCTGCCCGGTCCCAGCGGGAACGTCGAGTACTTCATAGGCTTGCGCCGTGACCCCGACCGCGCCCACCCGCCCGAGGAGCTCGACGCCGTGATCGCCTCAGCCGTCGAGCGCCGCCCTGAGGTCGCGCCGTGAGCCGCAGCGTCCTCATCGTCCAGCACGCGTGGCGCGAGCAGGCGGTGACCGCGGCGGCCGACGTCGAGCAGAGCCTGCGCGCCCTGGGCATCGAGCCCGTCCACGAGCTCACCCCGGGCGTCGACCCCGAGCTCGTCCTCGTCCTCGGTGGGGACGGCACGCTCCTGCACGCCGCCGAGCTCGTCCGGGGCCGCGACGTCCCGCTCCTCGGCGTCAACCTCGGCCACGTCGGCTTCCTCGCCGAGGCCGAGCCGGACAGCCTCGGTGAGGTCGTCCAGCGCATCGCCGACCGCGACTACACCGTCGAGGAGCGGATGACCATCGACGTCGAGGTGCAGACCCCCCAGGGGGAGGTCCACCACGGCTGGGCGATCAACGAGGCGACCATCGAGAAGGTCGACCGCTCCGGGGTCATCGAGCTCGCCCTCGGCGTCGACGGGCGCGGCCTGTCGACGTTCGGCTGCGACGGCATCGTCATCGCCACCCCCACCGGCTCGACCGCCTACGCCTTCTCCGGCGGGGGACCGGTCGTGTGGCCCGACGTCGAGGCCCTGCTCGTCGTGCCGATCGCCGCCCACGCACTGTTCTCCCGGCCGCTCGTCGCCGGGCCGCGCTCCGTGCTCTCCGTCGAGGTCCTCGAGCGCAACCTCTCCGGCGGGGACGTGTGGTGCGACGGGCGCCGCCAGCTCCCCGCGCCCGTCGGCTCGCACATCGACGTGCGCCGCGGCCGTGAGCCCGTTCGGCTCGCGCGCATCGAGCCGACCCCCTTCTCCGGGCGGCTCGTCGCGAAGTTCAACCTGCCCGTCACCGGCTGGCGCGGAGGGAGGAAGGACCCGTGATCGAGGAGATCAGCATCGAGAACGTCGGTGTCATCGCCTCCGCGCGCCTCGAGCTCGGTCCCGGCTTCACCGTCATCACGGGCGAGACCGGTGCCGGCAAGACGATGGTCCTGACCGGCCTCGACCTCCTCCTCGGCGGGCGCGGGGACCCGGCGGTCGTGCGTACCGGCACCGACCGCGCCGTCGTCGAGGGCACGTTCGTCGTCGACGAGGACGTCGCGGGGCGCGTCGAGGAGTCCGGCGGGACCCTGGACGACGACGCCCTCATCCTCGCCCGCACTCTTCCCGCCCAGGGCCGCTCACGGTCCTTCGCCGGCGGACGCAGCGTGCCCCAGGCGTTCCTTGCCGAGCTCGCCGCCGACCTCGTCACCGTCCACGGCCAGTCCGACCAGCTGCGGTTGCGCGCCCCGGCCCGTCAGCGTGCGCTCCTCGACTCCTTCGCCGGCACCGGCGCGCTCCTCACCGACTACCGCGGGACGTGGCAGCGCCTCACCGACGCGCGCACCCGGCTGGAGGAGTGGCAGGCACGCAGCGACGAGCGCGCCGGCGAGGCTGCCCGCCTGCGTGCCGGCCTCGAGCTCCTCGAGGCCCTCGACCCGCAGCCCGGCGAGGACGACGAGCTGCGCGCCGAGGCAGAGAAGCTCGGCAACGTCGAGGAGCTGCGCGAGGCCGCGGGCCGTGCCCACGCCGCGCTGTCCGGGGCGGGGGAGGGTGCCGAGCTGGACGCCACCGTCCTCGTCGACGAGGCCCGGCGGTCGCTGGAGGTCCCCGACCCCGAGCTGTCCGCGCTCGCCGCCCGGCTCGCCGAGGTCGCCTACCTCCTGGCCGACATCGGCACGGACGTCGGTGCCTTCCTCGCCTCCCTCGAGGCCGACCCCACCCGGCTGCAGACCGTCCACGAGCGTCGCGCCGCCCTCAAGGACGCCGCGCTGCGCCTCGGCGTCGAGGGCCCCGACGCCCTCACCGAGTGGTCGGCCGCCGCGGCCGCCCGGCTCGCCGACATCGACGGGCCCCAGGACGGCGGCGCGGCGCTGCGCGAGGAGCTTGCCTCGCTCACGGCGCGCCTCGAGGCCCTCGCCGCGGAGCTGACCGCCGCCCGCACCGAGGCGGCGGCCCGGCTCAGCGCCGCCGTCGACGCCGAGCTCGCCGGCCTCGCGATGCCCGGTGCCCACCTCGACGTCGCGCTCACGCCGCTTCCCGAGCCCGGTCCGTGGGGCGCCGAGAGCGTGGCCCTCCTCCTCCAGCCGCGCCCCGACGCCCGGCCCCGGCCGCTGGGGGACGGCGCATCCGGCGGTGAGCTCTCGCGCGTCATGCTCGCCCTCGAGGTCGCCGTCGCCGCCCCGGACACTGCCCCGGCCGTGCGCCCCACGTTCGTCTTCGACGAGGTCGACGCCGGGGTGGGCGGCAAGGCGGCGATCGAGGTGGGACGCAGGCTCGCCGGGCTCGCCCGGGTCGCGCAGGTCGTCGTCGTCACCCACCTGCCCCAGGTCGCGGCCTTCGCCGACACGCACCTGGTCGTGACGAAGTCCACGGGTGAGGCGACGGTCACCGACGTCCGGCGCGTCACCGGCGCCGAGAGGGAGCAGGAGCTGGCCCGGATGCTGTCCGGCCAGGAGGACTCCGACGTGGCACGCCGTCACGCCGCAGAGCTCCTCGATCGTGCCGTCATGGCACCATGACACGCGTGAGATCTCTCTTCGGCCGTCGCGCACGCCCCGACACCGGTCCGGGCGTGTCCGGAACCGTCCGGGTCGATGCCCGGACGAAGAACCTCACCAAGCGGCTGCAGCCGGGTGAGATCGCCGTCATCGACCACGTCGACCTCGACCGTGTCTCGGCCGAGGCGCTCGTCGCCTGCCGGCCCGCGGCCGTGCTCAACGCCGCCCGCTCGACGTCGGGGCGCTACCCCAACCTCGGCCCGGAGATCATCGTCGCCGAGGGCATCCCGCTCGTCGACGACCTCGGCAGCTCGGTGATGTCGCTGCGCGAGGGCCGCACCGTGCGCGTGGACGACGGCGGGGTGTACTCCGGCACGGTGCTCGTCGCCGAGGGCACCGAGCAGACCGAGGAGACCGTCGCGGCAGCGATGGCAGAGGCGCGCGAGGGCCTGTCGGTCCAGCTCGAGGCGTTCGCCGGCAACACGATGGACTACCTCAACCGGGAGCGTGAGCTCCTCCTCGACGGCGTCGGCGTGCCCGAGGTGCACACCCCGATCGAGGGCCGGCACGTCCTCATCGTCGTGCGCGGCTACCACTACAAGGAGGACCTGGCGATGCTGCGGTCCTACGTCCGCGAGTACCGTCCCGTCCTCATCGGCGTCGACGGCGGCGCCGACGCGATCCTCGAGGCGGGCCTGCGCCCCGACATGATCGTCGGGGACATGGACTCGGTCTCGGACAGCGCGCTGCGCTGCGGGGCGGAGATCGTCGTCCACGCGTACCGCGACGGGCGTGCTCCGGGCCTGTCCCGCGTCGAGCAGCTCGGCGTCGACCACGTCGTCTTCCCCGCCACGGGCACGAGCGAGGACGTCGCCATGCTCCTCGCCGACGACAAGGGCGCCGAGCTCATCGTCGCCGTCGGCACCCACGCCACGCTCGTGGAGTTCCTCGACAAGGGCCGGGCGGGCATGGCCTCGACGTTCCTCACCCGGCTGCGGGTGGGCTCCAAGCTCGTCGACGCCAAGGGCGTCTCCCAGCTCTACCGCACCCGCATCTCCACGTGGCAGGTCGTCTTCCTGGCCCTCGCCGGCCTGCTCGCGATCGTCGTCGCGGTGGCCACGACGGAGTTCGGGCAGACCCTGTGGCTGATCATCATGGCGCGGCTCGACGGGCTGTTCGCCGGAATCAAGGACCTGCTGGGGATAGCCCCGGCCGCGCCCATCTCGTAGGAGCACCGTGATCGACTTCCGCTACCACCTCGTCTCGCTCATCGCCGTCTTCCTCGCGCTCGCGCTCGGGATCGTGCTCGGCGCCGGACCGCTCAACGAGCCGCTGGGTGACCAGCTCACCGGTCAGGTCGAGGAGCTGCGCGAGGACCGGGACCGGCTGCGCACCGAGCTCGAGGTCAGCGAGGCCGAGGTCGAGCAGCGCGACCAGTTCATCGACGAGCTCGCCGCCGCCACCCTCGGCTCGCGCCTCGAGGGACGCGCGGTCGCCACCGTCGTCCTGCCGTCGGCCAACTCCGACGACGTCGCCGACGTCCGCCTGCGGCTCGAGCAGGCAGGCGCCACGGTCACCGGCCAGGTCCAGGTGACCGAGGAGTGGACCAACCCCGACAGCGCCGCGTTCCGCTCCAGCCTCGCCGGCCAGATCCTCGGCTACCTCGACCCGGTGCCGGCCGACGGCGCCGAGCCCGGTGTCATCCTCGGCACGGCGCTGGGCCAGGCGCTCACCCGCAGCGACGCCGAGGGCGCGCCCACCGCCGACGCCCGCACGCTCCTCGAGCTCCTCGCCGACGCCGGGCTCGTCGAGGTCGTCGACGACCCCACGCAGGCCGCCAACGCCACCGTCGTCATCGCCCCGCGCAGCGAGGAGACCGGCCCGGAGGAGAGCATGGAGCCGGCCGACCTCGAGACCCGCGAGCAGCGGCTGGCCGAGGAGGTCGAGCTCGTCCGCGGCCTCGCCGAGACCGGCGAGGGCAGCGTCGTGGCCGGCTCGGCTGCCACCGCGCTCGACCTCGTGAGCGCCATCCGCGCGGACTCCACCGCCGTGGAGACCGTGACGACCACCGACTCCGTCTCCGAGATCACCGGCCGCCTCAACGTCCCGATGGCCCTGGCCGTGGCGATCTCCGGTGAGGTCGGCCAGTTCGGTGTCGGCGCCGACGCGACCGCAGCCGTGCCGCCCGCCGTCTACCTCTCCCCGCCCGCCTCGCCGCAGCCGGAGGAGACCGCCGACGGCGCCGAGGGCAGCACCGAGGACACCGGGGACACCGGCGGTGACGCCGGGACCACCGAGGACGAGACGGCGGACGCCGCCTGATGTCCCGGCTACGTGCTGCCCTGCTCGGCGTGACCGCCGCCGGCGCCGCGACCGCAGCGCTCGAGGCCCGGCCGCCCGGCGGCCGGGCGCGCTGGGAGCGGACCAACTACGCCGGGCGCACGGTCAGCCTGCTCGGCGGGCTCGCGCAGGCCGCCGGGGTGAGCCTCGCGCTCACCGGCGCGGGCCGGACCGGGGCCGCCGCAGCCGTCGCCGCGGGCGCCGGGGGTGCCCTCGGTGCCGTCGACGACCTCACCGAGCGCGAGGGCGACCGACACGTCAAGGGCCTGCGCGGTCACCTCACGGCGCTGGGCCACGGCCAGGTGACCACCGGGACGCTGAAGATCGCCGGCATCGGCGGCGGCGCGGCCCTCGCCGCCCTCCTCCTGCCCGCGCGCGGCCGCGGCCCGGTCACCCGGCTCGTCGACCGCGGCACCAACGCTGCGCTCATCGCCGGGTCCGCCAACCTCCTCAACCTCCTCGACCTGCGCCCCGGGCGGGCGCTCAAGGTCACCTGCCTCGCCGCGGGCGGGCTCACCCTCGCCGGTGGACCGGGCGCGCCCGTCGCCGCCACCGTCCTCGGGACGGCGGCCGCCGGGCTGCCCGACGACCTCGCCGAGCGCACGATGCTCGGCGACACCGGCGCCAACGCGCTCGGCGCGGGCCTGGGCACGGCGCTCGCCGCCCACCCCTCCCGGCTGCTGCGCGGCGGCGCGCTCGCCACCGTCGTCGGCCTCACGCTGCTCAGCGAGAAGGTGAGCTTCTCCCAGGTCATCGACCGCACGCCGGTGCTGCACGCCGTCGACAGCTGGGGCCGGCGGTGAGCGTGGTGGCCGGCCGGTGACCGAGACCCGGCCCGGTCGTCTCGGCCGCGTCCTGTCCGGGGTCGCCGGCGCCGCGGGGATGCTCGCGGCGATCACGGTGCTCTCCCGCGCCGTCGGGTTCGTCCGGTGGTTCGTCCAGTCCGCCACGCTCGGGGACTCGGCGACAGCGAACGCCTACTCGACGGCGAACATGCTGCCCAACGTCCTGTTCGAGGTGGCGGCGGGCGGGGCGCTCGCGGGCGCCGTCGTCCCGCTGCTCGCGGCGCCGCTCGCCCGGCACCTGCGCGCCGACGTCGACAAGATCTCCTCCTCGCTGCTCACCTGGACGCTCCTCGTCCTCGTCCCGCTCGGAGCGCTCGTCGCCCTGCTGGCCGGCCCGATCGTCGCGCTGCTGCCCGACTCCGTCGGCTCCGACGTCACCACCCAGCGCGAGCTCGCGACGTTCTTCCTGCGCGTCTTCGCGATCCAGATCCCGCTCTACGGCATCGGCGTCGTGCTCACCGGCATCCTCCAGGCCCAGCGGCGCTTCTTCCTCCCGGCGATCGCGCCGCTCGCGTCGAGCGTCGTCGTCATCGCCACCTACCTCCTCTTCGGGCTGCTGTCCCAGGGGCTGGCCGACGACCCCGAACGGCTCTCGAGCGCCGCCCTCGACTGGCTCGCGTGGGGCACCACCCTCGGCGTGGCCGTCATGAGCCTGCCGCTGCTCCTGCCCGTGCGGCGCAGCGGGGTGCGGCTGCGCCCGGCCCTGCGCTTCCCCGAGGGCGTCGGCCGCCGGGCACTGAGCCTCGCCGCGGCCGGGCTCGGGGCGCTGCTCGCCCAGCAGATCAGCGTCGTCGTCTTCCTCCTCCTCGCACGCGGCGGGGGAGTGGAGGGCACGATCACCATCTGGCAGTACGCGCAGGCGGTGTACTTCCTGCCCTACGCCGTGCTCGCCGTGCCCGTCGCCACGGCCGTCTTCCCGCGCCTCGCCGAGCTCGCCGGGAGCACGGACCGCCGGGCCTTCGCGACGATGGCGGTCGGCTCGACCCGGGCCGTGCTCGCCGCCTCGTTCGTCGGCGCCGGCGTGCTCGGTGCGGTCGCCCCGGGCGTCACGGCCGTCTTCTCGCTGCGCGGCCCGATGGACGGGATGACGGTCGCGGTCACCTGGCTCGCGCCCGCCGTCGTCGGCTACGCCCTCGTCTTCCACGTCTCGCGCTGCCTGTACAGCCTGGACCGCGGCCGGGCCGCGGTCGTCGCGACCGCCGCGGGCTGGCTCACGGTGAGCGTCGTCGCCGCCGTGCTCGTGTCCCTCACCGCCCCCGACGGCGGCGACGGACCCGCCACCCTCCGCTCCCTCGCGCTGGGCACCACCGCCGGGATGACGGTCGCCGGGGTCGCGCTCCTGTGGGCGCTGCGCCTGGCGCTCGGGGCCGGCACGTCGTTCGGCGGGCTGCTGCGCACCCTCGCCGTCGGGACCGTCGCGGCCGCCGCCGGGGCGCTGGTCGGCCGGCTCGTCACCGACGCCGTGCTCGGCGCCGTCGAGCCGCTCCTCCTGTCCGGCCTGCTCGCCTCCGCGGCGGGCACCCTCGCCGCGGCCGCGGTCGCCGGGCTCGCCGTCCTCGCCGCCGACCGCGGCGCGTTGCGCACGACGGCCTGGTCCGGGGCGTGACAGGGTGGGACGCATGCGGATCGTCCAGCTGACCTCCACGAGCGCGGGCGGGGTGGCCCGCCACGCTCGTCAGGTGGCCGGGCTCCTCGCCGGAGCCGGGGACCAGGTGCTGCTCGCCGGGCCCGCCGACGTCGTCGCCGACTCACCCGTGCCGACCGCCGTCGTCGACATCGCCGACCGGCCCCGGCCCAGCGACCTGGCCGCCCTGCGCCACCTGCGCCACGTGCTCGCCGGCGCGGACGTCGTCCACGCCCACGGCCTGCGCGCCGGCGCCGCCGCCGTCCTCGCCACCCGCGCGTGGCGTGACCGGCCGGCCGTCGTCGTCACCCTGCACAACCTCCCCGTCGGAGGGCCCAAGGTGCAGGCTGTCGCCGCCGTGCTCGAACGGGTCGTCGCCCGCGGCGCCGACCTCGTCCTCGGGGTGAGCGGGGACCTCGTCGCCCGCGCCACCCGGCTCGGCGCCCGGTCCGAGCGAGCGCTCGTCCCGGCGCCGGCGCGCCGCGCGCAGGGCGCCGTCGACCCCGGCGCGCGTGACGCGCTGCGCGCCGACCTCGGCCTCGCGCCGGGGGAGCGGCTCGTGCTCACCGTCGGCCGCCTCGCGCCGCAGAAGGGCCTCGGCCTGCTGTGCGACGCCGCCGCCGAGCTCGCCCGCAGCGGCGCCCCGCTGCGCTGGGTGGTCGTGGGGGACGGGCCGGGCGAGGCCGGCCTGCGCCGCCGGGTCGTGGACGAGGGCCTGCCGGTCGTCGTCGCCGGCCGCCGGGAGGACGTCCCTGCGCTGCTCGCCGCGGCCGACCTCGTCGTGTCGACCTCGACCTGGGAGGGCCAGCCGCTGGCCGTCCAGGAGGCCCTCCAGGCCGGGCGCGCCGTCGTCGCGACCGACGTCGGTGGCACCCGCGAGGTCACCGGCGACGCCGCCGTCCTCGTCGCGCCCGAGGCCGGCCCGCTCGCCGCCGCCGTCGCCCGGCTCGTCGCCGACGACGACGCCCGGGAGAAGCTCCAGCGGGCCGCACTGGCCCGCGCCGCGGAGCTGCCCACACCCGTCGACGTCCTCGCCCAGCTCCGCCGGTGCTACTCGGCGGTCCACTCCGACTGATAAGGTGGAACTCCGTGGTCACCCTTCACCGCTCAGGCGGAGACTCAGTCCCTCGGCACATCTTCGTCACCGGCGGCGTCGCGTCGTCCCTCGGGAAGGGACTGACGGCCTCGAGCCTCGGTCAGCTTCTCCGCGCGCGCGGCCTCCGCGTGGTGATGCAGAAGCTCGATCCCTACATCAACGTCGATCCCGGCACGATGAACCCGTTCCAGCACGGTGAGGTCTTCGTCACCGAGGACGGCGCCGAGACCGATCTCGACATCGGGCACTACGAGCGCTTCCTCGACGTCAACCTCTCCGGCGCGGCCAACGCGACGACCGGCCAGGTCTACTCGACCGTCCTGGCCAAGGAGCGGCGCGGGGACTACCTCGGCGACACCGTCCAGGTCATCCCGCACATCACCGACGAGATCAAGACGCGGATGCGCGCCCAGGCCCGCCCGGCCGACGGCAGCCCCGCACCGGACGTCATCATCACCGAGATCGGTGGCACGGTCGGTGACATCGAGTCCCTGCCCTTCCTCGAGGCGGCGCGCCAGGTGCGTCACGACCTCGGCCGCGACAACGTCTTCTTCGTGCACGTCTCCCTCGTGCCCTACCTCAGCGCGAGCGGGGAGCTGAAGACCAAGCCCACCCAGCACTCGGTGTCCGAGCTGCGCAGCATCGGCATCCAGCCCGACGCCATCGTGTGCCGCACCGACCGCGAGCTGCCCGAGGGCGTCAAGGCCAAGATCGCGCTCATGTGCGACGTCGACCGCGAGGCCGTGGTCGAGTGCCGCGACGCGTCCTCGATCTACGAGATCCCCGCCGTCCTGCACCGCGAGGGCCTGGACGCCTACGTCGTGCGCCGGCTCGACGTGCCGTTCCGGGACGTCGACTGGAGCGACTGGGACGACCTGCTCCAGCGGGTGCGCCACCCGCGCGACACCGTCGAGGTCGCGCTCGTCGGCAAGTACGTCGACCTGCCCGACGCCTACCTCTCGGTCACCGAGGCCCTGCGCGCCGGCGGCTTCCACCACCGGGCGAAGGTCGTCGTCCGCTGGGTCCCCGCCGACGACTGCGCCACCCCGGAGGGGGCGCGCCGCGCCCTGCAGGACGTCGACGCCGTCCTCGTCCCCGGCGGCTTCGGCGTGCGCGGCATCGAGGGCAAGCTCGGCGCGCTGCGGTACGCCCGCGAGAACGAGGTGCCGACCCTCGGCATCTGCCTGGGCCTGCAGTGCATGGTCGTCGAGTACGCCCGCAACGTCCTGGGGCTGAGCGAGGCGTCCTCCACCGAGTTCGACCCCGGCACCCCCGACCCGGTCGTCGCGACGATGGCCGAGCAGGTCGACTTCGTCGAGGGCGCCGGTGGCGACATGGGCGGCACGATGCGCCTGGGCAGCTACGAGGCGGTCCTGGAGGAGGGCTCGCTCGTCGCCGAGGTGTACGGCGCCACCCGGGTCTCCGAGCGCCACCGCCACCGCTACGAGGTGAACAACGCCTACCGCGAGGCGCTCACCGAGGCCGGGCTGCACATCTCGGGCCGGTCCCCGGACTCCTCCCTGGTGGAGTTCGTCGAGCTCGACCGCGCGAAGCACCCCTACTACGTCGCCACCCAGGCCCACCCGGAGTTCAAGTCCCGCCCGACCTGCGCCCACCCGCTGTTCCACGGGCTCATCGGTGCGGCGCTCGAGCGCCAGCGCGCCGGGCGGCTGCTCGAGGTCGAGGGGGAGTCCGCGCCGGCCGACGCCCCGCCCACCGACGAGCCGGAGCACGCCCGCACCACCGACCTCGTCGAGGAGACCGCGGCGCAGGTGGCGTCCGGCTCCCGCGAGGCGCAGGTGTGAGCCTGGCCGACCGGCGTGACGACGGCCGCGAGGTCGTCTCGCGGGACCTCCTCCACGACGGCAAGGTCTTCGACCTCGTCGCGGAGGAGGTCCGCCTCTCACCCGACGACGCCGCGCCCGTGCTGCGCGAGTTCCTCGACCACCCCGGGGCGGTGGCCGTCGTCGCGCTGCGTGAGGGGCCGGACGGGGAGGAGGTCGCGCTCGTCGACCAGTACCGCCACCCCGTCCGCGCGGTGCTCTGGGAGGTCCCGGCCGGGCTCCTCGACGTCGCGGGGGAGGACTACCTCACCGCGGCGCAGCGCGAGCTCGCCGAGGAGACCGACCTGCGGGCCGGCCGCTGGGACGTGCTCGTCGACTACTTCACCACCCCCGGCGGCTCGACCGAGTCGCTGCGGGTCTACCTCGCGCGCGACGTCAGCGAGGTGCCCGAGGGCGAGCGGCACTCCCGCGCCGACGAGGAGCGCGACATGACGGTGCGGTGGGTGCCGCTCGACGACGCCGTCGCCGCCGTGTACGACGGGCGCCTGCACAACCCGAGCGCCGTCGTCGGGATCCTCGCGACGGCGGGCGCCCGCGCCGCCGGCTGGACGCCGCTGCGGCCCGCCGACGCGCCCTGGTTCCGCTGACCCCCTAGCGCAGCGCCTCGCGCCGGGACGGCGGCGAGAGCCGCTGCCCGTACCCGGCGACGAGGTCGCGGACCCAGGCCGCGGCGGCGTCGTCGAGGTGGGCGTACTGGCGCAGCGCCCACCCGATCGCCTTGCGGACGAAGACGTCCGGGTCGGCGAGGTTCGGCTCGATGACGTCGACGAGCAGGCGGCGGTCGGTGTACTCCTTGGACCGCAGCTGGGACAGGATCGCGGCCCTGCGCAGCCACCGGTCCTCCTCGCGTGCCCACGCGCGCAGGTCCTCGGCGGTCTCGTGGTGGGCGCGCAGCACCGCCCCGACGAGGTGTGCCGCGGTCTCGTCGACGAGGTCCCACCACGCGCCGGTGAGCACGAGGTGGCGGTAGAGCGGCAGCGAGGCCTCCGCCCGCGCGTGCTCGGGTGCGCTGCGGGCCACGCCGAGCGCGGCGTAGCGCTCCTCCCGGAACTCCGCGCCGTCCCACAGCGCCTCCACGGCCGCCGACCACTCGGCGTAGCCGGGCGCGGGCCGCCCGCGGACCACGCCGCGCACGAGCGTGCGGACCGTGGGGACGGCCAGCCCACGGAAGGGCAGGGCGGAGCGCATGTAGCGCTGCTGGGCCGCCGCCCGCACGGGATCGCCCGCCGCCGACCGCACGGCGTCGCGGACGGCGGCGGCGAGGTCCATCGCTACGGGGTGGGCAAGGGCTCGGGCTGCCGCGTGGACAGCGCGCCGACGGCGTGGACGATCGCCACGACCGTGAGCGCCGAGCCGAGCATGTGGATCCCGACGAGGAGCTCGGGCAGACCGGTGAAGTACTGGACGTACCCGATGAGGCCCTGGAGCAGGGTGACGGCCATCAGCCAGCCCCACGCCCGCAGCGCGGCCCGGTTGCCCTCACGACGCGCGAGGAGCAGGCCGACGACGACGATCGCGACGAACACCCACACGACCGCGGCGTGGACGCGGGAGATGAGGGCGGGGTCCAGCGCCCAGCGGTAGGGCTCGGTGGCGTCACCGGAGTGCGGGCCGGCGCCGGTCGTCACGACGCCGAGGACGAGGAGGGCGACGCCGACGGCGACGAGCAGTCCGCCCAGCATGCGCAGGCGCGGGGAGGAGGCGGGGCGCGCGGGGGCGTCCGGCGCGGCGAGCCGCAGCAGGAGGTAGGTCGAGACGGCGACGAGCGCCAGCGAGATGAGCATGTGGGAGCCGACGATCGCCGGGTGCAGGTCCACCCACACCGTGACGCCGCCGACGAACGCCTGGAGGGCGATGCCCGCGAGCGGCAGCCAGGCGAGGCGCCTGAGCGCGGCGGGGCGCGAGGCCGTGGGCTCGCGGCGGTAGACCGCCCACACGAGGGCGAGGGCGATGACGCCGAGCACACCGGTGAGCGTCCGGTTGCCGAACTCGATGGCCTCGTGCATGACGCTCTCGCCGTGGAACGTCGGGGTGAAGGAGCCCGGCTGGCACAGCGGCCACTCCGAGCAGCCCAGCCCGGAGCCGGTGAGCCGTACAGCGCCCCCGGTGACGATGATCCCGATCTGCGCGAGGAGGTTGGCGATGGCCAGGCGCCACGTGAGGGGGTCGACGAGCGCGTCGCGAGGACGGCCGCCGGGGGCGGCGGGCGGGGCGGACACCGGGAGAGGACGTGCGGAGGTCACGCCCACAGCGTACGTCCCGTCGCGGGCAGCCCGGGAAGGTCGCGGCGGGCGGGGGCGCAGGGCCCGTGGGCGAGACGCGCCTACCAACTGTCGGCGCCGCGCCCTACGCTGGTCGGCATGACGGACACGCCTGTGCTCGAGCCTGCTCACCTCGTCGCCGCGTCCGCGCCCGTCCCGGACGTGCGTGGCGCCGTCGAGGCGACGGCGCGCGCGGCGAAGGCCGCCTCCCGGGTCCTGGCCACCGCGACCCGCGCGACGAAGGACGCCGCCCTGCACGCCATGGCCGACGCCCTCGTCGCCGCCTCCGGCCGGATCGTCACCGCGAACGCCGAGGACCTCGCCCGCGGCCGGGCGAACGGCATGAAGGACTCCCTCCTCGACCGGCTCGCCCTCACCGACGAGCGGATCGTCGCGATCGCCGACGCCCTGCGCGAGCTCGCGGCGCTGCCCGACCCCGTCGGTGAGGTCGTCCGTGGCTCGACGCTGCCCAACGGCCTCACACTGCGCCAGGTGCGCGTGCCGATGGGCGTCGTCGGGATGATCTACGAGGCCCGTCCGAACGTCACCGTCGACGCCGCGGGCCTGGCGCTGAAGTCCGGCAACGCCGTCATCCTGCGCGGCGGCTCGGCGGCCGCCTCCTCCAACGCCGTCATCGTCGAGGTGATCGGCGAGGCGCTCGCCGGCCAGGGACTGCCGCCCGAGCTCGTCCAGTCCATCGACGCGCACGGGCGGGCCGGCGCCGTCGAGCTCATGCGGGCCCGCGGGCTCGTCGACGTCCTCGTCCCGCGTGGCGGCGCGGACCTCATCCAGACCGTCGTGCGCGAGTCCCTCGTGCCGGTCATCGAGACCGGCGTGGGCAACTGCCACGTCTACGTCGACGCGCTGGTGGACGTCCCCCAGGCGGTGGCGATCGTGCTCAACTCCAAGACCCAGCGCACCGGGGTGTGCAACGCCGCCGAGACGCTCCTCGTCCACCGCGACTCCGCCGAGCGCTTCCTGCCCGTGGCGCTCGCCGCGCTCGGGCAGGCGGGCGTGCGCATCCACGCCGACGACGCCACCGCGCTGCTCGCACCGGCAGGGGTCGAGGTCGTGCCCGCCACCGAGGAGGACTGGGCCACCGAGTACCTCAGCCTCGACCTCGCGGTCCGGGTGGTCGAGGACCTCGACGCTGCCATCGAGCACATCGGACGCTGGTCCAGCGGGCACACCGAGGCGATCTGCACCACGGACCTGCGTGCTGCCGAGCGTTTCACCCGCGAGATCGACTCCGCCGCGCTCATCGTCAACGCCTCGACCCGCTTCACCGACGGCAGTGAGTTCGGTCTCGGTGCCGAGATCGGCATCTCCACCCAGAAGCTGCACGCCCGCGGACCGATGGGTCTGGGAGAGCTGACCACGACGTCGTGGATCGTCGTCGGCGACGGTCAGCTGCGCCAGTAAGGTCCCGTGACGGCCCCACCAGGTGCGCCGTGGGAGAATGTCCAGGATGTCTCGACGGAAGGAACACCGCCCATGATGAGCTCTCTCGTGAACCTCGCCCAGCAGACCGGGGAGCACGCGACCCAGCTCCCGATGCCGGCGTGGCTCTACGGCGTCATCGCGTTCGCGATCCTCATGCTCCTGCTGCTGGTCACGGTGTCCTACCGCAACGTGCGCACGCGTCACGCCTGAGGATGACCGAGCGCCAGGCGCACCGGATCGGGGTCATGGGCGGCACCTTCGACCCCATCCACCACGGCCACCTCGTGGCCGCCAGTGAGGTGGCCGACGTGTTCTCCCTCGACCAGGTCCTGTTCGTGCCCACCGGCGAGCCGGTGTTCAAGCAGGACCGCGAGGTCACCGCGGCTGAGCACCGCTACCTCATGACGGTGATCGCGACGGCGTCCAACCCCCGGTTCAACGTCTCGCGGGTGGACATCGACCGTCCGGGGCTGACGTACACGATCGACACCCTGCGCGAGCTGCGCTCCACCTATCCGGACGCCGAGCTCTTCTTCATCACCGGGGCGGACGTCCTGCCGGAGATCCTCAGGTGGAAGGACGCCGACGAGCTGTGGTCCCTGGCCCACTTCGTCGGGGTCAACCGGCCCGGGCACCACCTCGACGACACCGGGCTCCCGAGCAGCGGGGTCTCGCTCATGGAGGTTCCCGCCATGGCGATCTCCTCGACCGACTGCCGCGACCGGGTCCGGGCGGGCATGCCCGTCTGGTACCTCGTGCCCGACGGCGTGGTCCAGTACATCCACAAGCACGGCCTGTACCTGGCCCCGGCCTCCGAGCCAGGGCCGCTGGCCGCCGCCACGACGTGAGGAAGGATGAGTCACCGATGGGTGAGGGGACGGAGCGTCCCGTTGGGGAGCGACGCCGCCGGCGTGAGGCCGAGCGTGCCGCCGAGGTCTCCAGCACCCCACAGCCGCTGACCCGGCGCGAGCTGCGCCGCCGGCAGGCCGAGGAGGCCGCTCGCCTCGAGGCGATCGCCACGGGAGAGCTGCCGGCCGAGGAGCTGGCCGAGCGGATGCGCGAAAGAGGCGTGAGCACCACCGCGGGATCTGCGCCGTCGGCGGCTTCCGCGCCGTCCGCGCGCCCCGCGGGGACCGCCGCGCGTCCTGCCGTGCCGTCCACCGGCGTCTCCGCAGGTCCTGCCTCGTCGGCCGGAAGTGCGGCAACGTCGGCTGCGTCGGCTGCCCCGACCACCCCCGTGTCCCCGCCGGCCCGGCCCACGTCCCCGCCCGCGGGATCGACGCAGGGCTCGTCGCCCAGCACCGCGGTCACGGCCGGTTCCGCGCCGTCGGGGCCGCGCCTGCCCAGCCGCCGTTCGCTGCGCGAGCTCGCGGAGGAGGCGGACGCGTCGACCACGCGTTCCGAGCAGCCCCAGGAACGCACCGCGACCGGTCGGCGTCCGGTCGTCCGCACGCCGAGCACCGCCGTGGGCATGCGGGCCCTCGACTCCACCGGCCGGCTCACCGGGATCCAGCCCGTCGTGCGTCCCGACACGCCTCCGGGTGGCCAGGAGCTGCCCCCGCCGCTGACCGACTGGAGCCAGAGCTTCACCATCGAGCTCGACGTGCCCGCCCGCACCGCGCGCGACGCCATGGCCATCGAGCCTGCTCCCCGCACCCCGGCCGAGGAACAGACGCCGCACGTCGAGGACGAGCGCCCCGCCGCGGCGGAGACCGCCGACCACGTGGACGAGGACGACGTCGAGTACCCGCTCCGCCCGAAGTGGGTGGCCATCGACCACATCTCGGCGAGCAGCGCGGACGAGGACGCTCCCTCCGAGCCCCTGCGGCGCACCCGACGTGAGCGTCCGGACGAGCCCGCCCCCGCGCCGCGGCGCGACAACCCCGCGGTCACCGTCGTCAAGATCGCCGTGCTCGCCCTCGTCGCGCTCGTCATCGGCGTGCTCATCTGGCTGCTCGCCACCGAGGCCTTCGCCGAGGGCACGACGCCGGCGCAGGCCGCCACCACCACGACCATCACCACCCCCACCACCCCCCACCTCAAGGAGACACGTGCCCGCTGACGAGAGATCCCGCCACCTGGCCGTCGTGGCCGCCCGCGCCGCAGCCGACAAGAAGGCCGAGGAGATCGTCGCGCTCGACGTCAGTGAGCAGCTCGTGCTCACCGACGCGTTCGTCGTCGCCTCGGGTGCCACCGACCGGCAGGTGCGCGCCATCGTCGACGCCGTCGACGAGGCCATGCACAAGGAGGGCGCCCGTGCCGCGCGGAAGGAGGGGGTGTCCGAGGCGCACTGGGTGCTTCTCGACTACGGCGACATCATCGTCCACGTGCAGCAGTCCGAGGACCGCGAGTTCTACGCCCTCGAGCGGCTGTGGAAGGACTGCCCGGTCATCGAGCTGCCCGCCGACCTCAACGAGGACGACGGCGCCGACTCACCGGCATGACCGGTCCCACCATCGTCCTGTGGCGTCACGGGCAGACGGCGTACAACGCCGAGGCCCGGCTGCAGGGGCAGTCGGACATCGAGCTCAACGAGACCGGCGTGGCCCAGGCGCGGGCCGCTGCGGCGAGCCTCGCCGAGCTCGGCCCCACCCGGATCATCAGCTCCGACCTCAGCCGCGCCATGCGTACCGCGCAGGAGCTCGGCGAGCGGTGCGGCGTGCCCGTCGAGCCCGAGCCGCGGCTGCGCGAGCGGTCCTTCGGCGTCTGGGAAGGGCTGACCCACGCGGAGATCGAGGGCGGCTGGCCCGACGCCTTCCGGGCCTGGCGCCAGGGCCGCGAGCCCGAGGGCATCGGCGCCGACACCCGGCGTGAGGTCGGGGAGCGGGTCGCGGCCGCACTGCTCGAGGCGGCAGCCGGCCTCGGGGAGGACGGCGTGCTCGTCGCCGTGGCCCACGGCGCGGCGATCACGCTCGGCCTCTCCGAGCTCCTCGGCCTCGACCCCGGCGAGTGGTTCGGCCTCGGGGGACTCGACAACTGCGCGTGGGCGATCGTGCAGCCCGACCCGGGCCGCCGGCCCGGGTGGCGGCTCACGGCGCACAACCTCTCGGCCTGACCGGTCGGCGGACGGGGGAGGGATGTCGCCTCCCTCGCCGCCGACACGCCGCTGACGGCGATGTGGTGCTCACCACCGTGCTGGGATTGGTCAGCAGGGTCCGCCGTCGTCTAGACTCGAACACGCAACGAGGGGCTATGGCGCAGTTGGTAGCGCGCTTCCATGGCATGGAAGAGGTCGGGGGTTCGAATCCCCCTAGCTCCACAGACGAAGAACCCGGACACCCGCAGAGGGTCCGGGTTCTTCGCTTTTCCGGGCGCAAGAGCCACTCACGACCATATGTACAAACGCTCGTTTGTGCTAGTTTGGACGTCAGGGGGTGAGGTGATGGCACAGACCGCCGACCTCGACGTCGCGCTCAAGGCACTCGCCGACCCGAACCGGCGCGCGATCCTCACCGTCCTGCGGCCCGGCCCCCACGCCGTCGGCGCGATCGCCGAGGAGGTCGGGCTCTCCCAGCAGACCGCCTCCCACCACCTGCGCGTGCTGCGCGAGGCCGGGCTCGTCGTCGGTACCCGCGAGGGCCGCCGCCACCTGTTCGCCGTCGACACCGGCGGCCTCGACGCGGTCCGCGCCTTCCTCGACGACTTCTGGCCGAGCCGGCTGGCCGCCCTCAAGGCGGCCGTCGAGGGCGATCGTGGCTGAGTACCGCGACTCGGTGGAGATCGCTGCGCCGCCCGAGACCGTCTTCGACTACCTCGTCACCGAGGCGGGCATGACCGCCTGGATGGGGCAGCACGCCACCCTGGACCCGCGCGCCGGCGGCCTGTTCGCCGTCGACGTCGCCGGTCACCCGATCCGCGGCCGCTACGTGCACGTCGAGCGGCCCGTGCGCGTCGTCGTCTCGTGGGGGATCGCCGGGAGTGAGGAGCTCCCGCCCGGGACGTCGACCGTCGAGTTCCGTCTCGTGCCCACCGGGGCCGGGACCCGCGTCGACCTCACCCACTCCGGCCTGCCACAGGCCGCCGTCGCCGGCCACGCCGACGGGTGGACCCACTTCCTCGCCCGGATCGCCGTCGCGGCGGCGGGCGGTGACCCCGGTGCCGATCGCTGGCGCCCCCTCGGCGAGGAGCCCTGACCGCGTAGCACCCCACAGCGAGGGAGCACCGCCATGAACCCCCCACCCGCCCGCGACGTCGTCACGGACTACCACCGGGCCTGGACGTCGGGCCGCGTCGAGGACGCGATGCGCCTCGTCGCCGAGGACGTCACCTGCCGCGCCCCCGGCGTCGACCTCGTCGGGATCGAGGCCTTCGACCGGCTGTCCTTCGGACCGCCCGACGGCGGTGCCCGGTGACCGCGCAGGCCGAGACCGCCGACCGGGTCCGGGCGCTGCTCGCCCACGAGAAGGCGGTCCGGGAGGTGGCGATGTTCGGCACCCGCTCGTTCATGGTGCGCGAGCAGCTCCTCGTCGGTGCGCTGCGGACCGGAGGCCTGCTCGTGCGGGTCGACCCGGACCGCCACGGCGAGCTCACCACCCGGCCCGGGGCGCGGCAGGCGACGATGGGCACGGGCCGTGACATGGGCGCCGGCTGGATCGAGGTCGAGCCCGAGGCGCTGTCCGGCGCAGGGCTCGCACTCTGGGTCGACGTCGCCCTCGCGCGCCGCGGGTGAACGGTCCGGGTCGACGCGCGCTCCGGACACCGTGTCCGTAGCGTTGTGGCCGTGCGCCCCGCACGGCGCAGCGGTCGCGACGCCGAAGGGAGCGGACACGTGAGCATCCTGGAGGAGACTGCCACCCTCGCCAACGGGGTGCCCATCCCGCGGCTCGGGCTGGGCACGTGGTTCATCGAGGACGGCGCGGCCGCCCAGGCGGTGCGGGACGCGGCCGCGATCGGGTACCGGAACGTCGACACCGCGCAGGCCTACGGCAACGAGCGCGGCGTCGGCGAGGGCGTGCGCACCAGCGGCGTCGCGCGCGAGGAGCTGTTCGTGTCGACGAAGCTCGCGGCGGAGATCAAGGAGTACGACGCCGCGGTCGCGGCGATCGAGAAGTCCGTGGCCACGCTCGACGTGGGCTACCTCGACCTCATGCTCATCCACAGCCCGCAGCCGTGGGACGACTTCCGCGGCGGGGACTACGCCGAGGGCAACCGACAGGCGTGGCGCGCCCTCGAGGAGGCCTACCGGGCCGGCACGATCCGGTCCATCGGGGTCTCCAACTTCCTCCAGGCCGACATCGAGAACCTCCTCGCCCACGGCACCGTCGTCCCGCACGTCAACCAGATCCTCGTCCACGCGGGCAACACCCCGAGCGAGCTGATCGCCTACTGCCAGGACGCGGCGATCCTCGTCGAGGCGTACTCCCCGATCGCCCACGGCGAGATCCTGGGCAACGAGCGGGTGGGTGCGATCGCCGACAGGTACGGCGTGAGCGTCCCGCAGCTGTGCATCCGCTACACCCTCCAGCTCGGCACCGTGTCGCTGCCGAAGACCACGAACCCGGATCACATGCGGTCCAACGCCGACGTCGACTTCGTCATCAGCGAGGAGGACATGGAGGCGCTGCGGAACCTGGACGAGCGCGACTACGGCAGGTCCGGCGTGTTCCCCGTCTACGGCGGACGCTGACGGAGGAGTCAGCTGCCAGGGCACCCCGCCGGCGCCGGTACCCCGGCGAGACGGTCCGCCGTCCACGCGAGGAGCTCGGGCACGAGCGGGGAGTCCGCGGCGACGAGGGAGAGGTGGTCGCGGCCGGGGTAGGTCCGGTGGTCGACGCCGACCCCCGCCGCACACAGGCGCTCGACGTACCCGCGCTGCACCTGAGGGGTGATGAGGGAGTCGGCACCGCCCTGCGCGAGGAGCAGCGGAGCGGTGATCGTCGCCGGCGGCTCGTTCTGGGCCAGCCGCTCGCCGAACGCGCCGCTCGCCGGGTCAGCGGCGAGGATGGTCGGCTCCTGGGACACCGCCAGCGCGGTGAGGACCGAGGCGAGCACACCCGGTGAGGCGAGGCAGCGCTGCGCCATCTGCCGGACGATCACCTCGGCGCCGGGCCGGACGTACTCGCGGTAGGTGACGTCGTCGTACTCGGCGGTGTACGCGGCGGCGACGAACGAGGCGATGACGCTGCCCCCGGGCGCGTCGGCGAGGCTGCCGACCAGCCCGCGCAGGTCGCTCGCCGGGGCGAGGGCGGCCACCCCGGCGATGTCGAGCTCCGGGGCGTACTCATCGACGACGGCGCCCGACCACAGTGCCGCACCGCCTCCCTGGGAGTGGCCCCACAGCACTGCCTGCTCGCCGAGGTCGGCCTCCTCGAGCTCGGCGGCCGCCCGGACGGCGTCGAGCGACGCCGTCGCCGTGTCCGGGCCGATGAGGTAGGGGTGCGGTCCGGTGGTGCCCAGGCCGAGGTAGTCCGTGGCGACGAGCGCCCACCCCCGGTCGAGGACCTCCGGCAGGACGAGCAGCGCGCCGGACTCGAACGGCTCGGCCGCGAGCGAGGGCGCGCAGTGCTGGGCGACGCCCGTCGTCCCGTGGCTCCACCCGATGACCGGCCACGGGCCCTCGCCCTCGGCGGGCACGACGACCAGCCCGCTGGCGACGGCGGCGCTGCCGTCACCGCGGGTGGTCGTGTACAGGATTCGCCAGCCGGTGCCGCCGGGAGGCACACCGCGGGTGAACGGCTCGGCCCGGACGAGCCGGCCCGGGTCGTCGGGCAGGTCGCGCGGCGCGGCGTAGAACGGGTCGGTGACGGTCGAGCCCTCCCGCAGGGCGGCGCTCGCGGCGACGGCACCGACCGCGACGACGACGGCGAGGACCGCGGCGACCGCCCGGCCGCGCGGCCGACGGCCGCCTCGGGGTGCGGGGGAGCGGCGGGCGCCGAGGGTCGCCCAGCCGAGCGCGAGCCCGGTCATGAGCAGCCGGGCGCCGAGCACGACCGACACGGCGAGGGCGGTGATGTCCGGCCACACGAGCGCGAGCACCCCGAAGACGACGCCGGCCACGCCGAACGCACCGTCGGCGACCCGGTCGTTGGTCGAGGTGTCACGGCGGGCGGCGGCGACGAGCCGTACCGCGCCGTCGAGCACGAGGCCGACGCCGACGGTGAGCGCGAGGAGGCGGACGGTGAGCCCGGGCAGCAGGAGCACGACCGCGCCGGCGGCGGCCCACAGCACGCACGTGGCGACGGCGCGCCACGACCCGGCGCGCCCCGTGACGAGCTCGGTGAGGCCCTGGAGCAGCAGACCTGCGCCGATGACGAGCGCGAGCACGCCCAGTGAGGTCGCCGGGCGCAGCAGCGTGAGGACGCCGAGCACGACGAGGACGACGGCGAGCGCGAGGCGCAGCCAGGCGGGCGCGGCGCCGACGAGGTGGCGGATCCGGCGCAGTGGAGGTCTCACGACCACACCGTAGCGGCGCGCCGGGCGTGCAGGATCCGGCACTCGGCGGGGGAGGAGGGGAGTGAGAGGGGAGTCATAATGTCGGGGTGCGGGTTGTGGTGCTCACGGGAGCCGGGATCTCGGCGGAGTCGGGCGTGCGGACGTTCCGGGACGACGGCGGGCTGTGGGAGGGCCACGACGTCAACGCCGTCGCCACGCCCGAGGGCTTCGCCCGCGACCGCGAGCTCGTCCAGCGCTTCTACGACGCCCGCCGGCGCTCCCTCGCCCACGTCGAGCCCAACCCCGCCCACCTCGCCCTGGCCCGCCTCGAGGAGGAGCTCGGGGAGGACCTGCTCGTCGTCACCCAGAACGTCGACGACCTCCACGAGCGCGCCGGGTCACGGCGCGTGGTCCACATGCACGGGGAGCTGCTGCGTGCCGCGTGCGAGGCGTGCGGGTCCCGCCCCCGCTGGGAGGAGGACCTGCTGCCCTCACCGCCCTGCCCGGTGTGCGGCGCGCGGGCGCTGCGCCCCGACGTCGTGTGGTTCGGCGAGGTGCCCTACGAGCTCGACCGCATCGGCCGCGCCGTGAGCGGGTGCGACCTGTTCGTCTCCGTCGGGACCTCCGGCTCCGTCTACCCCGCCGCCGGGTACGTCTCGCTCGCCGCGAGCAGCGGGGCGCACACCCTCGAGCTCAACCTGGAGCCGAGCGAGGGCTCGCGCTTCTTCGACGAGGTCCGCACCGGGCCCGCCGGGCGCCTCGTGCCGGAGTGGGTCGAGGAGCTGCTCGGCGGCTGAGCGGGCGCCACGGTGGCCCCGGGGGCTGCCCGTAGGCTCGGCGGATGTCCGGTCACCACGTCCCCGCCCCCGCCGACGGCGGCCACCACCGTTTCGTCGTCCTCGGCCGGCAGCTGCCGTTCACCGGTGTCTTCGGCGTGCTCGTCGTCGCGGTCATCCTCTGGCGTGAGCACGCCGAGCTGCTGCCCGGAGCCGTGCTCGTCGCGATCGGCATCAGCGCGGTGGCGACCGTCCTCGCCGCCGCGGCGCCCTGGCCCCGCCTCCCGCGGTGGACCGAGGCCACGGTGCCCCTGCTCGACATGGCCGCCGTCGTCGCGCTCCTGAGCAACGGGACCCGCGCCTCGGTGCTCATCGTCCTGCCCGTCCTGTGGCTGGCCCGGATGGGCCGGACGGGCACGGTGGTCGCGGTCCTCACCGGGGTGGCCGCGTCGACGAGCGTGGACGTCGTCACGGCGCTCGAGCGCGGCGCGCTGGTCATCGGACCGGACAACGCCTCGCGGTTCTTCATCGTGCCGGCGGTCGTCATCGCGGTGGCCTGCTACCTCGGCTTCGCCGAGGACCGTGCAACCAGCCGCAGCGCGCTCCTCGCGAGGCAGAACGCGCTCGTCGCGCGCCTCCTGGAGGAGACGTCCCAGGACCGGGCCCGCCTCGAGGGCGTGCTCGACACGATCGACGCGGGCGTCGCCGTCGTCGGCCCGGACGGCCGGATCGTCGTCGCCAACCGCTCCCTCGAGACGGTGACCGGCGGGCGGGCGGTCCCCGGGGCCCCGATCACGGTCATCGCCGAGCACCTCTACCTGGCCGACGGCCTCACCCCCGTGGGCGAGGAGCGGCTGCGCAGCGTCGCTACCGGTGAGGCGGTGGACCGGCGGGTGGTGTGGTGGGCGCCGGCGGCCGACGAGCGCACCGCCTTCCGTGTCTCGGCGGGCCCGCTGCCCGGCCCTGACGGGCGCAGCGACGGCGCCGTCCTCGCCCTCCACGACGTCACCGGCGAGCTGCAGGCGCTCTCCGAGCGCGAGGACTTCGTCTCCTCGGTCTCCCACGAGCTGCGCACCCCGCTCACCTCGGTGACCGGATACCTCGACCTCGCGCTCGACGACCCCGATCTGCCACCCCACCTGCGCACCTACCTCGACGTCGCCGACCGCAACGCCGGGCGGCTGCGCATCCTCATCGACAACCTCCTCACCGCCGCCCGCACGGGTGCCGACGTCGCCTCCCGCGAGCCCGTCGACCTGCGGTCCGTCGTCGCCGACGTCGTGGAGTCCCAGACCCCGCGCGCGGACGACCGGGACATCACCGTCGAGGTCGCCGCGGAGGGCGACGCCGTCGTCGCCGGCGACGTCGGACGCCTCACCCAGGTGGTCGACAACGTCGTGTCCAACGCCGTGAAGTACACCCGCCCCGGCGGCCACGTGCGCATCGAGCTCGTCGGCGCGCCGAGGCGGCGCGTGCGGCTCACCGTCACCGACGACGGCCCCGGGATCGCCGCCGACGCGCAGCAGCGCCTGTTCTCACGCTTCTACCGCGCGCCCGAGGTGCGCAACGGCCCCGTCCAGGGCACGGGCCTGGGCCTGCACATCAGCCGGCAGATCGTCGAGGCGCTCGGCGGCACCATCGCCCTGCGCTCCGGGCCCGGCAGCGGGACGAACGTCGACGTGCTCCTCCCCGCGTGGAACGACGACGGGCAGGCCGCCGGACCGCGCCCGCCGCGCCCCGAGCGGACGCACGAGGAGGACGTGGCACCCGCCCCGGCCGGGCCGGAGCGATCCTGAGGAACTCCTGAGGTCGACCCGCGGGGACGCGCAGGGGTGGTTGAGGTGGGCGCGGGAGTGTGTGGTCAGTGCCGGGGAGTCCGGCTCCTGACCTGAAGGGCATCGATCATGATCTCTCGTTCCTCCGCTCGCGTTCGTCATTCCTCCGCCGGCTGGAAGGCCGTGGCGGCCGCCGGTGTGGGGGTGGTGCTGCTGGGCGCCGGTGGCGTGACCTTCGCACAGTGGTCCGACACCCAGGCCGCGGCCGTGGACACCGCGATCCGCTCCGGCGTGCTGGACCTCGAGGGTGGGACTGGCTCGTGGACCAACGTCGTCGGCACGGACGTGACGGCGGCGGTGGCCGCGGGCCGCTACGAGGTCGTGCCGGGGGATGCGCTGACCTACCGCGAGACGCTGTCGGTGGAGGCCAGCGGGGACCTGCTGCGGGCCGCGGTGTCGCACAACCTGCGCGAGCTGGGCGGGGACGGGGAGCTGCGCGGCCGCCTGGCGGCGTCCTCGGCGATGAGCCTGAACGGACAGCCCGTCTCCGGTGCCTCGGCCCCGGTGGTGGCCACCGGCGCGGACCAGACGGTGGAGGTGTCGGTGACCGTGACGTTCGACGAGACCACGGCCGGCCTGGTCGGGCAGGGACAGAGCGTCAACCTCGGCGGGCTGGACGTCACCCTCACCCAGACCCCCGTCGTCGGCTGACCCACCCGACACCCCACCCGCCGTCCCGGAGAGGAGGACCACCGTGCCCAGCAGACTCACCCGCGCCGCCGTCGCCGCAGGCCTGGCCACCGTCCTCCTCTCCGGCGGTGGCACGACGCTCGCCGGCTGGAACGACGCCGAGCAGCGTGACCTCGCGGCGGTGAGCGCAGGCGAGCTCAGCGTGGAGCCGCTCGCCGCCGCGACCGTCGTCCTGCGGCCGGGCACCACCCAGCCCCTGCCCGCAGGCACCGCCCTCGTCCCGGGCGACGTCGTCCGGGTGACCTCGACCGTCCGGGTCGCGGCCTCCGGTGACCTGCTCACCGGCCGCCTCGCCCTCGACACCACCGCCCTGCGCGGCCTCGGTGGTGCGACCGTCACCGTGACGACGCCGCTGCCCGGCGCGGGCCCCCACCGCTGGACCGTCACCCCCGAGCACGACGGCGCCCGGACGACCGCCGTCGTCGAGCTCACCGTCCCGGCCGGTCTCCCGCAGCACATGACGCTCGACGCCGGCGCCCTGCGATGGACCCTCACCCAGGAGATGCCATGACGGTCGAGCGGCCCACCGCCGTCGTGCTCCTCCTGGCCCTCCTCCTCGGCGGCGCCCTCGTGCTGCGCCCCTCGGGCACGACGCTCGCGGCATGGAGCGACGAGGTCGTGGTCACCGTCCCTGCGCTGCGCACCGGGGGAGTGCGCGTCGACGTGGCGCCGTCGGGCTCGACGAGCGCCACCATCGCGATGTCCGGTGACGTCCACGGGACCTGGCAGCCCAGCGCCGTGCGGGTGGGCGTGGACGGCCGCGCCCTCACCGGCAGCGACCTCGCGGGCTCGACGATCGAGTACCGCCTCGCCACGGCGGGCGGCACCTGCCCGAACGGCGGCGCCCCCGCGTTCACCGCGAGCCCGAGCGGCGCGGGAACCTCCTTCACCGTCACCGGCCAGCAGATCACCGGGGCCCGGACCCTGTGCCTCACCTTCGTGCCCTCGGACAAGGTGCGCGCCGAGCTGGGCGGGCGCGCCCTGTCCTTCGCGACGAGCGTCACCGGCCTGGCCGCCGGCTCCTCGGCGTGGACCGCCTCCACGGCGTGGTCCGCCACCCAGCAGCTACCGGCGGCTCCGCGCGTCACCGGCCCCACCTGCTCCCGCGGCTTCCTCAACCAGTTCGTCACCCTCTCCTGGGAGTGGGACCGCGCGGGCCTGGCGCAGAACGCCGCCCGCTTCAGCCTGCAGGTCGACGACCGCGGGACCTGGCGCGAGGTCGGCACCGCGTCGGTGAGCAGCCGGCCCTCGGCCACCCTGAGCCCCTACCAGTTCGACGTCGTCACGTTCGACACCTACTCGGTCCGGGTGGTCGCCGTCCTGGCCGACGGCACGACGATCCCCTCCTCGACGACGGTGAGGGTCCGCGTCGAGCGGGTCGG
>NZ_VDFS01000037.1:0-45230 GCF_006151955.1 Georgenia sp. 311
GCGCCTGGGTGGTGCGGTCACCGTCGAGGTGACGGGCCGCCTGGTCGAGCGCGTTCGTCAGCTGCGAGGCGATCGGCCCGGCGACGGTCCCGGCCGCCACGTGACCCGCGAGGGTCGCGCGGAGCTGCGCCATCGCGGTGTGCGGGTCGGTCGGCTGGCCGTCGTCGGTCGAGAACGTGTGCGACCACTGCGCCCCCGCCCCGTCGGCCACCACGTACCCGGCCAGTGCCCGCGCCGTGACGGTCACCGTCCCGGTCCCGGCGTACGAGCCGGCCGCGACGACCTGCCCGTCGACGACGTACTCCACCCCGGGCGTGCGGGGCACGGTGTAGCCGTCGTCGGCGGTGCCGGGCTCGTCGCTGAAGGTCACCGCCGCCGGCGTCACCGTCACCGGGCGCGTGCCGGGCTCCCCGGCCTCCTGCCCCGTGAGGTACTCGAACCCGGTGGTGACGAACTCCTCGCCACGCGGCGCGAGGTCGTACTCCAGGACGTAGTACGCGATGTCCGCGTGCTCCTGGGCCGCCGCGAGGATGGCCTGGAGGTCGACGTCGCCCTCACCGAGGTTGGTGAAGGTCGGGTTGCCGGGCGCGTCGAGGTTCGTCGCGTCCTTGACGTGGAGCAGCTCGATGCGGTCACCGTGCTCCTCGAGGAGCGCCGGGACGTCGATCCCGGCGTCCGCCGCCCAGGCGACGTCGAGCTCGAACGTCACGTACTGCGGGTCGGTCTCCTCGACGAGGATCTCCCAGGCCGACATCTGCTCGCCGTCGTGGGTGTAGGTCGTGGTGAACTCCCCGGCGTGGTTGTGGCCGAAGACCTTGCCCACGCCTGCCGCCACGGACCGCTCACCGAGCCGGTCGAGCGTCTCCGCCGTGGCGAGGGTGTCCTCGTAGGACCCGATGCCGGGGGCGGCGAACCCGCCCGAGCCCACGTACTCCTGGCCCAGCGTCCGGACGTAGTCGAGCGTGCTGTCGAAGCTCCCCTCGGCGACGTCGTAGTGCGAGGACGGGACGTCCAGGCCGACGGCGTCGGTCAGCGCCCGGAACTCCGCCGCCGTGTAGCCGGCGAAGCTGCCGCCGAACGGCTCGATGTTCTGGAGGCCGATCTCGGCGAGCCGCGCGAGCACCGGCTCCAGGCCCGCCTCGCCCACCCACGGGATGAGCGAGAAGAGCTGGACGGAGACCTGCTCGGCGGGCACGTGGACCGGCTCCGCCGGCTCGTCGGTCAGCTCCTTGACCTGGATGTCGCGGTAGAAGACCGTCTCACCCCCGCCGTGGTTCTGGATGCCGACGAACCCGGAGCTGAGGTCACGTGCCGGGTCGGTGCTCGTGAAGTCGTTGACGAGGGTGCCGTTGAGGAAGATCTTGATGTTGTCCCCGTCGACGACGATCTCGTAGCTGTTCCACGAGCCCACCGGGTTGAGCGACTGCTCCACCGCCGCGGCGTCCGCCCCCTGGAAGGTGTAGACCGCACCGGTCGTACGGTCCGCAGCGTCGGTGGCGTCGATCTGGATCTCGTAGCCCTGGTTGACGGCGACCCACGGGTCGTTGCCCGGGTCCGGGAAGCCGACGAACACACCGCCGTTGTCGTCCTTGACGAGCTTCCAGTCGAGCTTGAGGCTGTAGTCCCCGAACTCCTGCTCGGCGTACCAGAGCAGCCCCATCCCGCCGGAGCCGCGCAGCGAGCAGTCCTCGTAGCGGCCGAAGGACCCGGCGCCGGCGAGGCGCCAGTCGGCGAAGCTCTCGAGGGTGCCGTCAAAGAGCGCGGTGTACCCCTCGTCCGCGGGTTCGGCCACGCACATGTCGGCGGCGCCCACGGACAGCGCGTCGAGATTGACGTTGCCGTCGTCCCCCGTGTCGTAGCGCAGCGCGATGGTGTTGGTCCCCGCGTCGAGCGGCAGCTCGCGGGTCACGGTGGCCCAGGTCTTCCAGTCACCGGTGGTGGGCAGCTCCCACGGCCCGACCTTCTCGCCGTTGAGGTAGAGCGACATGGTCTTGGTGCCCGCGAACGGGTGCGGTCCGTTGGAGTACCGCAGGTGGACCGGGTAGGTGCCGGCCTCCTCGACCGTGGCCGTGAAGCGGACCTCGGCGCCGACCTGCTGGATGCCCTGGGCGAAGCCCGTGCCGGAGTAGCCGTTGTGCTCGTCGTGGGGGTTCGCCCCGCCGAGCAGCGTGGCCTCCTCGGCCTCGTAGTAGCCGCGGTCCTCCGGGCCGACGTAGCCGGGCAGGGAGTTGAGGGTGTACCAGGCCTCGGTGCTCCACAGCTCCTGGCCCGTGGCGTCCTGGAAGGGACGCGGGGAGCGGACGTGGACGACGTGCCCCGGCTCGAGGCCGTCGATGGCCAGCGTGACGGTGGTGCCGTCCTCCGAGAGCTCCGCGCCGGTGACGGGCAGGGTCACCTCGCCCACCTTCGGGCCGCCGTAGCTGGCCGTCGGCACGTAGCGCCACTGGGTGACCTCGTAGGCCTCGGCGAGCGCCGCGGCGGTCTCCTGGGACAGCGGCTGGGTGTACTCGAGCTCGAAGCCGCCCTCGACGACGCGCATCTCGGCGATGTCGAAGTTGTCCTCGCTCACCGGCTCGAGCTTCTGCAGGCCGTAGCGCAGCTTGCCCGACTCCCCCCAGTTGCCGGCCTCGCCGATGCCGCCGACGTAGATCGCGCCGTCGGGCCCGACGATCGTGCGGTTGACGCCGGCCTCCAGGCCCGCGGTGTGGCGGAAGACGGCGCCCTGGTACTCGCCGTCCACCTCCTCGAGGAACGCGCGCTGCAGGCCGCCGTAGGTGACGTCGCCGAAGAGCATCTGCCCGGCGAACGGGCCGTCGGTGAGCTGGAAGGGCGCGCTCGGGGAGTTGCCGATCTCGTTCTGCGGCACCCACACGACCGGCTGGGTCACCGGCTGGTCGTCGAAGGGGCCGGCCGGGTTGGTGTAGTGGTTGAAGAAGCGGCCGGGCTTGATGTGGACGAGCTTGGAGCTCGGCAGCCAGTCGCCCTGGTTGTCCATGGCGAACAGGTCCTGCCCGTCGGTGCCGCCCCACCCGATGCCGTTGGGGGTGCGCAGGCCGCCGGCGACGAGCTCGACCTCACCGGTCTCCCGGTCCACCGCGATCGTCGTGCCGCGGTTGGGCGCGGGCTGCGGGTTGGTCGAGGCGCCACCGTTGTTGATGGCCACGGAGAGGTTGAGGTAGAAGTTCTCCTCGTCGTGGACCAGGCCGAAGGCGAACTCGTGGAAGTTCCCACCGTCGGGCCACGTGGCGAACTTGCCGTCCTCGTGCTCCGGGTTGCGGACGTAGGCGGCCGTCTCCGGGTCGGTGGCCTGCGGGTCCGGGACGAGCTCGGTGAGGCCGTCGCGCTCGGAGACGAAGATCGAGTCGCCGATGACGTCGACGCCCATGGGGTTGAACAGCCCGTCGTGGACGAGCCGGTAGGTGACGTCCTCCGGGCCGTCGGCCTCCTGGGCGCCCTCGAGGATGTAGACCTGCCCGGTGTACGGGTCGGGCTGCCAGCCGCCGGGGCTCACCTGGCCGGCGGTGACGACGACGAGGTCGCCGTCCTCGGTGAAGTCGAGCGCCGAGACCGCGGGCTCGAAGCCCTCGGGGCGCAGGTCCACGAGCTCGTAGTTCGGGTTGACGTCGTAGAGCCGCAGGCCGTCACCGGGGGTGTCGGTCGCGCCCTCGCAGAACTTCACGCCGGGCGCGGTCACGCGGACCACCTCGGCGTCGGTGCTCAGCGCCGTGGTCGGGACGAGCTCGAAGGAGGACGCGCCCGGCGGCTGCCAGTAGAGGCTGAGGCGCTGGTTGAAGCTGCCCTCGTAGTGCTCGACGCGCAGGTCGTGGACGCCGGCGGTGAGGCTCACGGTCGCCTCGACGGACGTCGAGTCGTTGGGGCCGTCGTTCTCCAGGACGAGCTGCCCGTCGATGTAGACGAGCGCGCCGTCGTCGTTGGTCACGCGCAGGCCGTACTCCCCGTCCGCGGGGACGTGGAGGTTGGCCAGGGCGTGGGTGATGAAGTTGTCCGAGGCCCCGAACTCCTCGTCGGTGCGCCAGTCGATCGTCGGCATGAGCTTGTCGACGTTGGGCGTCGTCGCGGACCGCAGCGTGCAGACCTCGCCCGGGTCCTGTGCGAGCTGGTAGGTCCGCAGGGTGACGCCCGGGGTCTGTGCGGGCAGGTCGTCGGCCAGGGCCGGCGCGGCCAGCCCGGCACCCAGGACGGCGCCGGCGCCGAGAACGGCGACGGTGCGGCGGAACCATGGTCGGTGCCCCCCGGTGGACACGGCGGTGCGTTCGAGCATCCTCACTCCTTTGGTCGGCCTCGATGCCGGCGGGCAGGGCGTCACTGCCCTCCCGTCCAGCAACGAAAGACGCTAGCCACCCTTGATGACGCGGTCAACCAACTTCCGGTCATCTGCCGCTAGAAGTGGACCTCGCGTCAGGAGGGTGCGGGCGCCTCGGCGGCCCGACGCAGCTCGACCGGCGTCATCTGCCCGATACCCGGCATGTCCGCCGGCCCGTGCGGCACCATGGCGAACTCGGCCGCGGACGGGGAGCTCGCCAGCCGCTCGCTCGTCGAGGGGTCCATGAGGATCGTGTCGGGCGGTGCGACGTCGACGAGCCGGGCCGCGAGGTTGACGACGGGCCCGAAGACGTCGCCGGAGCGGGAGATCACCCGGCCCCAGACCACCGACCCGCGCACGGGCAGCAGGTCGGGCCGGGCGTGGATCGCCGAGAGCAGGGCGAGGGCGACGCGCGCCGCCGTCGTGACGTCGTCGGCGGCGAACAGGACGGCGTCGCCGATGGTCTTGACGACGCGTGCGCCGTGGGAGGTGATGACGTCGCGCGCGGTGAACTCGAAGCCCTGGACGAGGGCGGCGAGCTCGTGCGGGCTCAGCCGCGCCGAGCTCGACGTGAAGGAGACCATGTCGACGAAGCCGAGCGCGCGGGGCAGCGGCAGCGTGTCGCTCGCCGACTCCTCGACCGACCGCCCGGCGACCTCGACGTGCATCCGCTCGACGAGGGCGGCGAGCTGGCGGCGCCACGCGTAGACGAGCTGCCCCTCGAGCAGGCCCGCGGCGTCGGCGATGTGGTCGAGGACGACGAGCCGGGCACCGGTGTCGTCGAGCTTGAGCCGGCGGCCGGCGTCCTCGACGAGCGCCTCCACCTGCCACAGGACGAGCCGGTCGGCCAGGTAGCTCTGGGCGCGCAGGAGGGACACCGCGGTCGCCCGGTCGGTTGCCACGCCGGCGACGAGGGAGCCCATGGCGCGCAGCGCCTCGGCGTCGCGCCCGGTGAACGTCACGGCGTCGTCGGCGACGTTCGGGAAGCCCATGGCACGCCAGAAGAGGCGCGCGGTGGCGAGGTCGACGCCCGCCCGCTCGGCGAGCTCGACCATCGTGAGACTGGGCTCGCCGCCGATGAGCTCGGCGACGCGCTCGGCCACGGTCGACCTCGGCGGCACGGTGGCGGAAGTGGGGTCGCTCGGGCGTCCCCCTGGGTCTGCGGCGCCCGTCACACCCCCAGGTTAACGTTTCGGCGGCGGCGAGTCGTCGCTGTCCATGTCCTCGCCGCGCACGTGGAGGACGTCGCCGGCGAGGACGGCGTGCTCGCGGC
Source organism: Georgenia sp. 311 (assembly GCF_006151955.1). NCBI lineage: Bacteria > Bacillati > Actinomycetota > Actinomycetes > Allobogoriellales > Allobogoriellaceae > Georgenia > Georgenia sp. 311. The sequence goes on from NZ_VDFS01000037.1 coordinate 5,598, forward strand.
CCGCGGCGTCACGCACGAGGAGACGGCCGGCGTCGTCGATGGCGCGGGCGGTGCCGTGCAGCGGCGCGGCACCGGGGAGGTCGACGCGCACGGGCCGCCCGAGGGTGAGGCAGCGGTCGGCGACGTCGGCGAGCAGGCCGGCCGCCTGGGCGTCGCCGTCGTGCGCCTCCCACCGGGCCAGGAGCCCGGCGAGCTCGCGGCCGACGGCGGTGAGCAGCTCCGGCGCCGTCGGGGCGGGCAGGCCGGCGAGGGCGAGCGAGGTGGCCGAGGGGACGGGCAGGTCCTCCGGACCCTGGGTGAGGTTGACGCCGATGCCGACGACGGCGGCCGGTGGGCGCCCGGGCAGCAGCTCGGTGAGGATCCCGCCGACCTTGCGGGCGGTGCCCCACCCGGCCAGCTCCGTGCCGGCGTCCGCGACGAGGACGTCGTTGGGCCACTTGAGCCCGACGGCGCCGGGGAGGCCGCGCACGACGGCCAGCCCGGCGAGGAGCGTGAGCCACGGCAGCCGCTCGGCCGGCACCCGCGGCCGCACGAGGACGGAGGCCGTGAGGGCGGCACCCGGCGGGGTCTGCCACCGGCGCCCGGCCCGGCCGCGACCCGCGGTCTGGTGCGCGGCGAGGACGGCCGACAGGTGCGGCCACCCGGAGGGGTCGGCGGTGGCGGCCTCGCGCAGGACCGTGTTCGTCGAGGCCGCCTCGGCGAGGCGCTCGAGCCGGGCGAAAGGGGCGGCGTCCACGCCCCGAGCCAACCACACCGGGCAGGGCGGTCCGTCCCGCGAGGTGGCGCCGGGCGCGGCTTAGCATGGTTGTGCCGTCTACGTCTGGAGTCCCCCATGTCCTCCTCCCGCGCCCGGGTCGTCGTGCCCGTGCTCCTCCTGCTCGTCGTCGTGGCGGTCGTGGCCGGGCTCCTCGTTGGGCGCGGGAACGACGAGGAGCCGTCGGCGGCCCCGACCGCCACCGCGACCGCCCCTGCGACCGCCGAGCCCGAGCCCGCCACGGAGGCGACCGCCCCGGACCTCACCCGGCGCACCGAGGGCGACGCGATGGCGCTCGGCCCGGTCGACGCCCCGGTGGGCATCGTCGTGTACTCCGACTACTCCTGCACGTACTGCCAGCGGTGGGCGCAGGAGACGCTCCCGACCCTGGCCGCCTACGCCGAGGAGGGCGACGTCCGCCTCGAGTCGCGCGACGTCGCGATCCTCGGGGAGGACTCCGAGCGGGCCGCCGTCGCCGCGGCCGCCGCGGCGCGCCAGGGCGCCTACTGGGAGTACCACGACCTGCTCATGTCCGACCTCCAGGCGCGCTCCGAGGAGGACCTCGTCGCGTTCGCCGAGCAGGCAGGGCTCGACGTCGAGCAGTTCCGGGCCGACCTCACCGACCCGGAGGTCCTCGCCGTCGTCGACCAGAACATGCAGGAGGCGCAGGCGGTGGGCCTGCAGTCCACGCCGAGCTTCATCGTCGGCGGCACGCCGGTCGTGGGCGCCCAGCCCACCGACGTCTTCGTCGAGATCATCGAGGCCGAGCTCGGCTCCTGAACCGCCCGGCCCCGCAGGTGGGCCCGCGGGCCCGCAGCTCCTGCCACCAAGTCCACCGGTGACCCTCTGGGACACCCCTGCGCGCGGCGTGTCGCGCGCGTGTCGCGCAGGTGGTGGCAGGATCCGCGCGGCCGTGGGACGGCCACCGCGCGGGCCCCACTTGTAGGGCCTCCACAACGACGGCGGGGCGAAACGCACGGCACGGGCAGCGAGGAGCGCGCGGCCCCACAAGTACGCTCGCCGGGTGACCTCGCAATCGACCTCCCTCGGCACGGCCGCCAAGCTCGCCGACCTCGCCGACCGCAACGCCGAGCTCGAGCGCGCCGAGGCCGTCGCGCGCGACAAGCAGCACGCCCGGGGCAAGAAGAGCGCCCGCGAGCGCATCGAGGCGCTCCTGGACGAGGGCAGCTTCGTCGAGCTCGACGCCTTCGCCACCCACCGCTCGACCAACTTCGGCCTCGCGGACCGCAAGCCGGCCGGGGACGGCGTCGTCGTCGGGCACGGCACCGTCGACGGGCGCCAGGTGTGCATCTACTCCCAGGACTTCTCGGTCTTCGGCGGGAGCCTCGGGGAGGTGCACGGCCAGAAGATCACCAAGGTCATGGACCTCGCGCTGCGCACCGGGGTTCCCCTCGTCGGCATCTCCGACGGCGGTGGCGCGCGCATCCAGGAGGGCGTCGCCGCCCTCACCCAGTTCGCCGAGATCTTCCGCCGCAACGTCGCGGCCTCGGGGGTGATCCCGCAGATCTCCCTCATCCTCGGGCCGAGCGCGGGTGGGGCCGTCTACTCCCCCGCCCTCACCGACTTCATCATCATGGCCGACGGCACGTCGCACATGTTCATCACCGGCCCGGACGTCATCAAGGCGGTCACCGGTGAGGAGGTCGGCTTCGAGGAGCTCGGCGGGGCCGCCACCCACAACGAGCGCTCCGGCGTCGCGCACTACCTCGCCGAGGACGAGGACGACGCCATCGACTACGCGCGAGCGCTGCTCGCCTTCCTGCCCGCGAACAACCTCAGCGACCCTCCGGCGTGGCCCGCCGAGGACGAGGCGCTCGAGGTGAGCGAGGCGGACCTCGAGCTCGATGCCCTCGTCCCGGACTCCGACAACCAGCCCTACGACATGCGCACCGTCGTCGAGCACGTCCTCGACGACGGTGAGCTGCTCGAGGTCCAGGCGCTCTACGCGCCGAACGTCATCACCGCGTTCGGCCACGTCGAGGGCCGCCCGGTCGGCATCATCGCCAACCAGCCGCTGCAGATGGCCGGCACGCTCGACATCGCCGCGTCGGAGAAGGCCGCCCGCTTCGTGCGCACGTGCGACGCCTTCAACATCCCCGTCCTCACGTTCGTCGACGTGCCCGGCTTCCTCCCGGGCACCGACCAGGAGTGGAACGGGATCATCCGCCGCGGCGCCAAGCTCATCTACGCCTACGCCGAGGCGACCGTCCCGCTCGTCACGGTGATCACCCGCAAGGCGTACGGCGGGGCGTACATCGTCATGGGCTCCAAGCAGCTCGGCGCGGACGTCAACCTCGCGTGGCCGACGGCGCAGATCGCGGTCATGGGGTCCGGCGGCGCCGTCAACATCCTCCAGCGGGGGGCGCTGCGGAAGGTCGCCGACGAGGGCGGGGACGTCGAGGCCGAGCGGGCGCGGCTCGTCGCCGAGTACGAGGACGCGCTCGTCAACCCGTGGGACGCCGCCGCCCGGGGCTACGTGGACGCCGTCATCGCGCCGTCGGACACCCGTGTCCAGATCGTCCGGGCACTGCGGGCGCTGCGCACCAAGCGCGCCTCGCGGCCCGCCCGCAAGCACGGGAACATCCCGCTGTGAGCGGGGACCTCAGCGCCGCAGGGCTCCGGGTCGTGCGGGGCACGCCCGACGACGTCGAGCTCGCCGCCCTCGTCGCCGGGATCGTCGCCGCGCGCGCCACCCGTGACGACGACGCGCCGGCGACCGGGCCCGTCTCCCCATGGGCCGACCACGCGCGCCGGCTGCAGCGCGGCCCGCTGCCCGGCCCGGGCTCCTGGCGCTGGTCGCTGCACCCGTAGCACTGTCCGACTTTGGCGCGGGCGCCCCGATGTGGTGATATCAGCGCACACGGCGCGCCGCAGCCGGGCTGCTCGCGCAGAAGGAGAGACGGTGGACCGAGGGTCGATCAGGGCGGTGCGCACACCCGCGACGGCGCGATTCCTACCGGCGGTCGAGCGGGCCGACTGGGAACGGGCACTGAAGATCCTCGACGAGAACTGGGTGGAGATCTGGTTCGCGATCGACCCGACTGACCTGCGCAGCCTGGTGGGTGCGGCGCCGCCGGACCTCCTGTGCTCCCTCGACGGGGCCAGCTACGTCGCGCGCGCCACGGGCCACGGTGCCGTGGACGACCTGCTCGAGCCGCACGCCGTCCCGGGCCGCGACGCCACACCCGGCGAGCTCATCCGCTACATCGCCGACCTGCGCCTCCGGGGACGTCCCGTCGAGGCGCTGGCCCAGGTGCGCAGGAGCCAGGAGCTCGTCCGCGCGCAGCGGGGCGGTCTCCTCGACGGTTCCGGCGGGACGGTGGCGATGTGGCTCGTCCAGGCGGCCATCACGGCCCTGCTGGCCGGGGACGCGTCGACCGCCCGAGGCTTCTTCCTCACGGCGTGCGACGCCCACCGCCCGGACCGCTTCCCGTTCGTCGTGCGGGAGGCGACCGCCAAGCTCGCCCTGACCCACGCCCTCAGCGGGGACGTCAGGGAGGCTGCCCACCTCAACGACCGGGCGCGCAGCCTGCCCAGGACCGAGAGCTGGGTGGAGGCGATGGTGGACGACACGATCTGGCTGACCGACTACATCTGCGCCGTCGACACCCTCGACCCGAGCGCCGAGGAGCTGCGGCAGGCCCGGCCCTCCCCGCTGGCGCACCGCGAGCTGTGGCCGATCGCGCTCCAGGCGCACGTGCGGCACCTCGTGCTCACGGGTCGTCGGCGCCGGGCGGAGGAGCTGTGCGACACCGTCGCCGCGGCGGTCCCGCCGTCGGCCGGCAGCGAGGGGCTCCTGGCCACGGCGCTGCCTGATGCGCGGACCCTCATCAAGCTGCACGGTGTCCACCCGTCCGACCTGGACGGGAACGCCGCGCACACCGACGTGTCCGTGCTCGCCCACGCCGTCCACCTCTTCGCCTCCGGGCAGTACCGGGCCGTCATGCAGGTCGAGCTGCGGGCACGGCGCGACGAGCGCTGCCGCCGGGCGCTCGCCCTCCTCCGGGCACAGGCCACCATCGCCGACGGCCGGCCCGCCGAGGGCCGCCACCTGCTCCTGCAGACGGTGCACGAGGTGCTGGAGCGCCGCACCTACGGCACGCTGCGGTACCTGACGCGCGAGACTCTCGAGTCGATCGCCGACACCGACGACGGTGCCCGCGCGATCGCGCTCGTCGAGAGCGCGGCGCTGCCGTCCGTCGAGGTCCGGGCTGTCCTCGCGGCGCCGCTGTCGGAGGCGGAGATCGACGTGCTCCGCCTCCTGCGGGACGGTCTGACGAGGGAGGAGATGGCCACGCGCCTGTTCCTGTCCGTCAACACGGTCAAGACGCAGCTGCGATCGGCCTATCGCAAGCTCGGCGTCAACCGGCGCCCGGAGGCGCTGGAGAAGCTCGCCCTCCTGGAGCTGTGACGGACGACCGTCTCGTATGACGCGGTCGTGCCGGACCTGGGGCGAAGGCCCGGCACGACCGCAGTCTCCGCGACCTCACGACGACGTGGGCCGCGGGTGTGCGGCCGTGCCGGACCTTGGGGGGAGGCCCGGCACGACCGCGGTTCAGGGGCCGCGCTACGGGGTGGAGCCGCGGCGCCTCAGCACCACCGCGCCCAGGGCCACGAGCAGCGCGGCGATGCCCACCAGGGCGCCCACCTGGGCACCGGTCCGGACGAGGCCGGAGACCGCGTCGGCCGGCGGTGACGGCTCGACCGGGACGGCGTCGAAGGCGTTGACGACGACGGCGCGCGCCTGGCCGGGGCCGGCCGGGAGCTGGACCGCGGCGCTCGGGCCCTCGGTGGTGACCGGCTCCTGTCCCTCGACCGTCACGGTGATGGTCGTGCCGTCGGCTCCGCCGGTCAGCGTCTCGGTGAGGTGGCAGTCCGCGCCCACCGGCAGCCGGTCGTACACGGTCCGCAGCCCGTCCGCCGGGCTCAGCTCGCGCACCGCCCCGCCCGGGATCCCGACCGGCGCGGTGCGCCCGTCGACCTCCCGGGTGCAGACGAGCTCGATCTCGAACGGACCCTGCGCCCCGGCGAGGTCGCCCTGGACCTCCTTGACGACCTCGAGCGAGGTGACGTCGAAGGTGTTGGTGAGGGTGACCGCCGCTGCCTGTGGCTCGCCGTCCTCGACGGGCGGGACCGTGACCGTGCCGTCGAGGGGCGCGATCGTGGAGGAGGTCGCCCCACCGGTCCCGGTCTCGTGCACGGTGCAGTGGGCACCGACGACGAGGTCGTCGATCCGCGCGGTGTAGCCGTTCTCCCGCGTCAGCGTGACCACGCCGTCGTTCGGCAGCGCGACGGGCTGCGTCCGGCCGTCCCAGCTGCACGCGACCTCGGCCACGAAGGGCCCCTCGCCCCACAGCTCGGCCCCGTCGCCGTCGACCACCTTGGTGATCTCCAGGGCGCCGACGTCGAAGGTGTTCGTGGCCACGACGCGCGCCTCGCTCACGGTGTCCGCCTCGGCAGGCTGCGTGATCTCGACGATGCCGTCAGCCGGCTCGAGCGTCGTCGTCGTCGCGCCGCCGGTGACCGTCTCGGCGACACCGCAGTGCGTGCCGGCCGGGAAGACTCCGAAGGAGCGGGTCTCCCCGCCGCGCAGCTCGAAGGTCTCCTCGAGCAGCACCTGGCCCTCGTAGGTGCACTCGGCGGTGAAGCCGAACGGTCCGTCCCCGTAGGTCCCGGCTCCCGCGCCGTCGACGTCCTTGGCCACCGTGAGCGTGCCCGCTCCGTAGCCGTTCACCACCGTGACCTCCGCGGGGTCGACGCCGGGGACGACGGTCGCCGAGCCGTCACCGTGGTCGGTGACGTTGTCCCCGACGACGGTGACGGTGTCGGCGTGCGAGCCGTCGGTCTCGGTGAGCAGGCACTCGGTGCCCACGGGGAGGAGGTCGTCCGGGAGGGTGAACGTCTCGCCGTCGGCGAGCGTGAACGCGAGCGTCGTCGCGCCGTCGGCCCCCAGCGGGACGGGCACCCCGGTGAGCGAGGTGCACCGGAGGGTGAAGTCGAACGGACCGAGCTTCCCAGTGGTGGCGTGCGTGTCGACGGCCTTGGTCACCGACAGGCCGGTGAACCGGTAGTCGTTGGTCACCGTGGCGACCTGGGCGGCGGGGACGTCCTGCTCGGCTCGTGTCGGGTCGGTGGGCTCGGTGAGGGTGAGCACGCCGTCCACCGGGTCGGTGGTGCGAGTGGTCTCGCCGAACTCACCGGTCTGCGCCGTCTCGGTGACCGTGCACTCGGTCTGCGGGCCGGCCCCGTAGGGGATGCCGTCGAGGCGGACCTGCTCACCGGCGGTGAGGGTCACGGTCGCGCCGGCGCCGAGGTCGAGCGGGGTGTCCCCGTTCCGGCAGCTGAGCGCGAGGGTGAAGTCCTCCGCGGCGTACGCCGCGGCGGGCCCGGTGACCTCCTTGGCGACGGCGATCGACCCGGTGCGCAGGTGGACGCCGACGGCGTTGGGCGCGAGGCGCTTGACCGCGTGGCGCCCCTGCGGGTCGACGTCGCGGTACTGGACGCCGAACTGGTTCCAGGCGAAGGACTCGTCGGCCGGGACGACGGCGGGCGCCCCGCTCGGGTCCTGCGCCGTCGCGACCACGTTGCGGGTGCGGAAGGTGACGTCGACGAGCTCCCTCGTCGTCAGCGCCCCGGAGGCCGTGGCGGTGAAGTCGAGGGAGACGCGCAGCCCGGTGACCGCGTCCCAGTCCGTCGTAGCGCCGACCGGGGTCCACGTCTCACCCGCCTGCGCGCACGGCGTGTGTGCGGAGCCTCCGGAGAGACCGGCCCAGGTGCCCCGGCAGACGTCCGGGCTCGTGGTCGTCTCGACGACGACGGCGGTGCCGTCCGGCGCGTGGACGTCGAGGGAGTCGGCGACGAGCCGGGGGCGGTAGGTGGAGCCGCGCGAGGCGCCCGAGACGAGGAACCCGTCCCCTGCCACGGGCAGCTGGTCGAAGACCGTCATCGAGGTCACCGGGAAGGTGCCGGCGTTCTGGACGCGCAGCACCCAGTGGTCCTCACCGCCGAGCTCGCTGTGCGCCACGCAGGGCGCCCGGTAGTAGGAGCCACCGGTGGCCGTGAGTGTGGGGCTGCAGGTGGCGCCGGTCCCGGGGTGGTAGGCGCCGCCCGCGCTCGTGCCGTCGAGGGAGCCACGCACGCCCTTGACCGCGAAGAGGTTGGGGCCGGCGACGGCGTCGACGTAGTCGCGGGTCGCGCAGGAGGTGTCCCCGCCCGGCTGGTGCCAGTTGCCGCTGCCGTCGGTGTTGCCGCAGCGGTCGAGGACCTCCGCGGTGGTGACGGCGACGTCGTTGAAGACCCGCCCGGCCGCAGGCTGCAGCTCGAGGGGGAGGTCGATGGTGAACGTCTCCCCCGGGGCCATCCGGTTGCCGCCCTCGGGCCAGGTGAGGACGAGGTCGGGGCCGGAGACGGCCAGGGTGACGTCCTCGGAGAGGAGGCCGCCCTCCTGGGCCGTGTAGGTCGGGGCGTCCCCGAGGTGGACGAGCTCGGCGGGCAGGGTGTCGCGCAGCTCGGTGAGGGTGAGGAACCCGGTGCCGGCGTTGGTGACGGTGATCCGGAACGGGACGCTCTCGCCGGGGTTGGCGCGCCGGTTGCCGGCGTTGGTCAGCTTGTTGACCTCGAGCTCGCGGGTGCCCTCGCTCAGGGTGAGGCGGGCGGTGGCCGGGGCCGGGGCGGAGTCCTTCCCGTCGGTCCGCAGGCTCTGCGCGGTCACCGTGTTGGCGACCGACCCGGTGAAGACGACATCCTCGCCGGAGGCGCGGTAGGTGTCGCGCACCGCGACGGTGAACGCGGCCCGCGCCGACCAGTTCGCGGCCGGCGGCGGTGCCTGGTCGAAGTAGCCGCCGTCGGCGCGGGTGAACGCGAAGCGGATGCCCTGGACGTCGCCGTAGGCCTCGGCCGGGACGGGCAGCTCGGCGGTGGCCGCCGGGGCGCCGTCCACCCAGGCCGGGGCGCCCTGCGGGCCGAAGGGACCGTAGACGCCGACGGCGACGCGGTCCGCACCGGCGGGCAGCGACACGGCACCGAGGCCGGTGAGGTCGACGGTGTCCCAGAAGTCCGCGGAGGCGGCATGGTCCTCGAGCACGACGCGGCTGGGCGACAGCGTGCTGCGCGGGCTGGTGCCCTGGTCCGCGGCGAGCGTGACGGTCACCGGGACGTCGGGGTCGGCGAGGAGCACCTGGGCAGGGCTCACCGTCTTCGAGGGCCGGATGTTGACGTCACCGCCGGTGAGCACGACCCGGGCGGAGGCGAGGTCGCCGGTGGTGTCGCCTGGGCTGAGCACGTCGTCGTAGGACTGGGCGAAGACCCGGTTGTCGAGGTCGAGGGTCCGGGTGACGCCGAGCACGAGCGGCTCGTCGGTGCGGCGCGGGGTCGGGCGCAGCCGGGTCTCGAGGGTGAGGCCGAGCCGGTTGGCCTGGGTGATGGTCGTGCCGACGCCGGCGGCGCCGGCGTCGTGGGCCTGGAAGGTCACCGAGACGCCGACGACGTCGGCGAGCGCGGCGGCGTCGAGGGCGGCCGCGGCGGTGCCGGTGTGCCGGCTCGTCGTGTAGGCCTGCCCGTCGTGGTGGAGGAGCCACACGACGGTGGCGTCGAGGTCGACCTCGTCGGCACGGCTCGCCGAGAGCGCGACCCGGGTGAGGTCGACGTACCGGAACGGGCTGTGCTCCAGCCAGTCGACGTCCGCCCCGAACGGGTCGGCGTCGGGGTCGGAGGTCTGGCAGGCGGAGACCGGCGCCGGGGCGGCGCACGGGGTGGCGGGGTCGGTGACCCGGACGTGCCCGGCGGCGGCCACGGAGGCGTTGTGGGCGGTGATCGTCCACGTCGCGGTGGGCCAGCGGTCCACCGGGGTGCCCTGCTCGGGGACGAACACCGGGGTGGCGGCGGCCACGGTCTTGCTCACGGCGACGGCCGGGCCGGGGTCGAGGACCTGGATGGTGTCGGCGTCGACGTCCCGGGCGGTGCTGCCGTCGGCGCGGGTGCCGTCGAGGGCGACGGTGTTCTCCACGGTGCCGGGGCCGGCGGTGACGTTGTAGCCGAGCTGCCCGGTGACCCAGGCGCCGGGGGCGCCGTCGTCGGTGCGGGTCCGCTCACGCAGCTGCCAGTCGAGGTCGAACCGGCGGATGGTGCTGCCGGCTCCCACCCCGCTGCCCGGCTCGGGGGCGTAGGGGTCGAAGGCCGCGCCGACCTGCTGGGCGGCCTGCCGGGCCGCGGTGTTCTCGGCCAGGGTGAGCCGGACGCCGGTCGTGGCGGCGGACTGCTCTGCCGTGAGCTGGTGGCCGACGAACCGGCCCTGCTGGACCCAGCCGCCGGCGGGGACCGGGAGGGCGCTCCAGGCGCCGCCGGTGTACAGCTCGACGGCGGTGACGTCGTCGTAGCGCAGGTACCAGCCGGTGCTGAAGGGCACGCTGCTCGCGGCGACGGGACGGACCGCGCGCAGGTCGAAGGCCTCGTAGACCGTGCCCGTGGGGGCCTGTGTGGCCGCGTCGGTGAGGGTCACGGCGGCGAAGCCCGGGGAGACGTGCCAGTGCAGGGCGGTGCCCGCGGTGTCCGCGGCCTGCGCGTGCACGGCGTCGGTGTCCCACGCCTTCTCGACGTCGAGCGCGCCGGGCCCGCCCGGGAGGGCGACGACCTCGCCCGCGGCGGCGTCGCCGTCCTCGTCGGTGAGCGGGGTGCCGCCCTCGGAGGAGCCGGCCGCGCGGACCGTCGCGGTGTTGACGTAGTCGGTGGGCCGCTGCGTCGTGCCCTCGGCCTCGAGCGCGTCGACCGGGCCGCCGCTGCGCAGCTCGCTGCGGGCGTCCAGGACGAGCACGGGCTCGACGGTGAGGTCGTTGGCGAAGCCCGCGTCGCTGTGGAAGGTCAGCCGCACACCGGTGACGTCGCCCGCACCGGCGTCCGCGAGCGCCGCCGCGAGGTCGGGCCGGTCGAGCCGGAAGACCGTGGCGGTCTCCTGCGGGCCGTGGCCGGCGACCCGGGTCCAGGCCTCGCCGTCGCGCACCTCGAGGGTGAGCACGGCCCCGGCGGGCACCTGGGTGGGGGCGACGGCGACGAGGTCGAAGGCGTCCCAGAACTCGGCGTCGCCCGTGCCCAGGACGTCCTCGAGGACGATGTCGTGGAGGACGGCGCGGTCGGTGGCGGTCCCGGTGGCGCGCAGGGTGACGAAGGCCGTCCCGCCGGGCTCGACGGGCGAGGCCGGTCGGACCTGCTTGTCGAGCGTGACGCCGACGGCGGGGGTGATGACGGTGAGCCGGTCGAGGTCCGAGGCCGTGGCGCTCGTCCCGTTGGCGGCCGTCGCGGTGGTCGTGACGGTGTTGGTGAGGGTCGCGCGCGCCGCCTCACCGGCGGCGGCCTCGGTGGTGCCGATGACGAAGCTCGCGGTCGCGGTCGCGGCCTCCTCGATGGCGTTGCCGGGGGCCGTGTAGACGAGCTCGAAGCCGGAGACGGGCGTCGCCGGCGCCGCCGGCGTCTCCCCGCGGGCGAACGGCTGCTCGACCGGGCCGCCGCCGGCGAGCGGGTGGTAGACCACGACCGCGTCGGTCGCGCCGGCGGGCCAGGTCGGCGCCTGCGTGAAGCCACCGAAGGTGACGTCCGCGGTGAAGAAGCCGGTGTCGGCGAGGCGCAGCTCGGCCACCGGGGAGGCGGTGTTGGTCGCGCTCAGCGTCCCGGTCGCGCTCTCCCCGCCGGTCACCGTCCGCGGCTCGATGTTCTTCTCGGTCGTGACCGCGAGCGCCGCGGGCACGACGTCGTAGCGGGCGCCTGCCTCCTTCGTCACGGTCCGGTCGTGCTCGAGGGACGTCGCGGTGGCGGTGACGACGTTGGCCACGCCGGAGGGCGCCGTCGACAGGTCGGCGCCGCCGTCGCGGTGGGTGGCGCGCTGCGCGAGCGTGAGGTCGACGGCGGCGAGGTCGCGGGGGGCGACGGCGCCGGCGTAGGAGAACCGCAGGCCCGCGACGTCGGCGGCGTCCACACCGGTGGGCAGGGCGGGAGCGGGGAGCGGGGCCCCGGTGACCCACCGCCAGGCGCCGGCCTCGTCCTGGACGTACGCGTCGACCTGGACCTGCGTGCCGGCGGGCACCGTCGCGGCTCCGAACCCGGTGAAGTCGGTGATGGTGAAGGGGTTGGAGGCGGCGAGCGCGGTGGCGCCCTCGGGGGCGTCCGCGGGCTCCTGCAGGGTGAGGGCGTCCAGGGGCACGTTGGAGAGGCTGGTGACGGCCAGGGAGACCGTCGAGGTGCTGCCGGGCGCGAAGTCCTGCGGGCTGGGGCCCCACGTCTTCGTCGGGGCGAGGTCGACGACGGCCGGCACGGACAGCCGCACGGGGGCGGACGCCTCGCCGGACAGCGAGTTGCTCGCCGTCGTGCGGGCGGTGTTGACGATCTCGAGCTCGCGCGGGGTGAGGTCGTCCGGCACGCGGAGCGCGAGCTGGACGGTGAACGTCCGGCCGTTCTGCAGGCCGACGCCGTCCGGGGTGGTGACGTCGCCGGTGAAGTCGACGACGAGCCGGGTGTCGGGGCCGACGACGTCGGGCTGCGCGACCGGACGCCCGCCCTCGGTCCATTCGACGGTGCGCGGGACGGTGCTCTCACCGGGGGTGGTGGTGACGCCCTGGAGCCGGAAGCCGGCGAGCTCGGCGGGCAGCGTGTCGGTGAGCTGCGCGTCGAGGCAGGACTGCTCGGAGCACTGGACCTGGACGCTGTAGGTGAAGGTCTGCCCGGGGGCGAGCTGGTAGGGCTCGGCCGCCTTGGTCACCTCGAGGTACTGGGCCTGCGCGGCGACCGGCGTCGCCAGCGCCCCCACGGCGGGCAGCGCCACGGCGAACGCGGCGAGGACCGCCCAGACCTTCCGACGACCCTGACGCCTCCGCCGACGACGCTCGTCCACTGCTACCCGCTTCCGCCCGGTTCCCGGGCGCGCAAACACACGCCCACTGCGACTTTCGCAGGAGCGGGGCGTACTAAAGGACGAGAGGCCGGGTTTTCACCCCGCCGTTCACCCTCGGCGGCGTCAGCAGCCGGTGGTGAGGGCCTCCGGCCGGGGACGCTCGAGGTAGCGGAAGATCGTCCAGTACATGATCCCGACCATGACGCCGCCGCCGACGATGTTGCCGAGCGTGACGGGCAGCAGGTTGTCCACGAGGAACGAGCCCCACGTGAGGTCGGCGAAGTCGGCCGGGGCCAGGCCGGTGCTGCTCCAGAACTCCGGGCCCGCCTGACCCTTGATGAGGATGCCGAGCGGGATCATGAACATGTTGGCGACCGAGTGCTCGAAGCCCGCGGAGACGAACAGTGCGATGGGCAGGGTGAGGGCGAGGATCTTGTCCGTCGTCGTCCGCCCGGAGTAGGCCGCCCACACCGCCAGGCACACCATGAGGTTGCACAGGATGCCGAGCACCAGGGCCTCGAGGAACGGGTGGCTCACCTTGGCCTGCGCCGTGTCCAGGACGACGGCGCCCCACCCGCCGTCGGCGGACTGCCACGTCCCGGCGAGGTAGACGAGGGCGGCGATCACCAGCGCGCCGATGAAGTTCGCGACGTAGACCACGCCCCAGTTGCGCAGCAGCTGGGTCCATGTGATCCGACCGCTCGCGCGGGCGGTGAGCGTGAGGGTCGAGCTGGTGAAGAGCTCGGCCCCGGTGAGCACGACGAGGACGATGCCGGTGGAGAAGACGAGCCCGCCCAGGAGCCTGGCCACACCCCACGGCATGTCCTGCGCGCCGACCTGCGTCGTGGTGAAGAAGACGAACCCGAGAGCGATGTAGCCCCCGGCGGTCAGCCCGAGGAGGAAGGACTTCAGCGGCCGGTTCGTCGCCTTGGCGACGGAGGAGTCCTCCGCCACCCTCGCCATCTGCGCCGGGCTGAGGAGGACGTGGCTGTCGGGGGTGACGGTCATGAGCGCCTTCCGGGTGGTGGGGTGGTGGGGTGGTCTGCGGCCAGACCCGGCGGCGTCGGTCTGTGGGGCACCGACCGCCGCCCTGGCGTGGCCCTCGAGGCACCGCACTCTCCCATGCTCCCCGCACCGCCCTCCCCCGTGCTGGGACCATGTTCCCCGGCGCCGCGGGACGAGCGCCACGCACGCCCGCAGGCACGCGGGTTCACCCCGCCTCACCCCGCCCCCCGCAGAATGTGACCTGGCCCTCAGTCCCAGCGCCGTGAGCCGCGGACTCACGCACGGTCCGCGCTCCGATACGCTCCGAAATCGTGATCGACAATCCGCGGGAAGCCACCAGGATCGACGCGACGGCCGAGGACTACGTCCAGCGGCTGGCTGCCCTCGACCCGTTGGCGGCGACCTCCCTCGGACTACCCGGGCACGAGGACGAGCTGCCCGACCTCTCGCCCCGCGGCCACCTCGCCCGCGCGGAGGCAGCCATGGAGGCCGTCGCCCACCTCACCGAGCTCGAGGCCGCCGACGAGGTCGACGTCGTGACGATGGCGGCGATGAGCGAGCGGCTCGGGCTGGACGCCGAGCTCTACATGTCCGGCGAGGTGGGTCGCCAGCTCAACGTCATCCACTCCCCCGTGCAGAACCTGCGCGACGTCTTCGACCTCATGCCGACGGACACGACCGAGCACTGGGAGTCCATCGGCCGCCGGATGACGGCCCTGCCCGACGCCCTCGCCGGCTACCAGGAGTCCCTGCGCGCGGCGGCCGTGGACGGCAAGGTCGCGGCGCGGCGGCAGATCGAGGCGTGCATCGCGCAGGCGGAGGAGCTCGCGGACGAGAGCACCTCGTTCTTCACGACGTTCGTCGCCGGGGCCCGCCCCGACGGCTCCGAGCCGTCCGGCGCGCTCGCCGACCTCCTCACCACCGGGGCCGCCGAGGCACGCCGCGCCTACGGGGAGCTGTCCCAGATGCTGCGCCGCGAGCTCGCCCCCAAGGCGGGCACCCGCGACGGCGTGGGCCGCGAACGCTACGAGCTGTGGTCGCGCTACTTCCTCGGCGCCACCGTCGACCTCGACGAGACGTACGAGTGGGGGTGTGAGGAGCTCGCCCGCGTGACCGCCGAGCAGAACGCGGTGGCGGCGCGGCTGTACGGACCGGGCACGACCCCCGCCGAGGCGATGGCCCGGCTCGACGCCGACCCCGCACGCCGGCTGCGCGGCACCGACGCGCTCCAGGCGTGGATGCAGGAGACCTCCGACCGCGCCGTCGCCGAGCTGGCCGACACCCACTTCGACATCCCCGAGCCGGTCCGCCGCCTCGAGTGCCGCATCGCCCCCACCCAGACGGGCGGGATCTACTACACCGGCCCGAGCGCGGACTTCTCCCGCCCCGGCCGGATGTGGTGGTCGGTGCCGCCGGGCGTCACCGAGTTCGCCACGTGGCGTGAGCTCACCACCGTCTACCACGAGGGCGTTCCGGGCCACCACCTCCAGATCGCGCAGACCGCCTACCGCTCGGACCTGCTCAACACGTGGCGGCGCCTGGCCTGCTGGGTGAGCGGGCACGGCGAGGGCTGGGCGCTGTACGCCGAGCGGCTCATGGCCGACCTCGGCTACCTCGACGACCCCGCCGACCACCTCGGCATGCTCGACGGGCAGCGGCTGCGGGCCGCGCGTGTCGTCCTCGACATCGGCGTCCACCTCGGCAAGCGGGCACCGGAGGACCTCGGCGGCGGCACGTGGGACGCGCTCAAGGCGTGGGAGTTCCTCAAGGCCAACGCGAACATGGCCGAGGGGTTCCTCGCCTTCGAGCTCGACCGGTACCTCGGGTGGCCCGCGCAGGCGCCGTCCTACAAGGTCGGCCAGCGGCTGTGGGAGCAGATCCGCGACACTTCCGCGCAGGAGGCGCGCGCCCGGGGCGAGGAGCTCGACCTCAAGGCCTTCCACCGGCGCGCGCTCGACGTCGGGTCGGTCGGGCTGGACGTCCTGCGCTCGACGCTCGTCCGCCGCCCGGACGCCCCCGCCTCCCGGCGCTAGTCGGTCACGGCCTCCCGCACGAGCTCGAGGGTCTGCTCGTGGGTCTCCCCGCCGACGAGCTCGCCGTCGACCCACACCTGCGGGATGTAGTTGACCCCGGCGGCCGCGGCCTGCGCCGTCGCCGCGTCCACCCAGTCGCTGTAGGCAAGGGACTCCAGCGCCGCGACGTCGGCCTCGTCGAGGTCCGCGCCGGCCTCGCGCGCGGCCGCGACCAGCTGCTCGTCGGTGATCTCCTCGGTCGTCGTCGACGGCTGCATGTCCAGGAGCGCGTCCTGGACGGCCGGCCACGCCTCGGGGTCGACGTCGGCGACGAGAGCGAGGAGGTTCGCCCCCCGCGTGGAGAAGGCGTGCGTCGTGCGCGGGCCGAGGTAGTCGACGACGGTGACCTCGACGGCGACGTCCGAGCCCTGCGCCCACTCCTCGACGTCCCCGGCCATGAGGTCGTGGAGCTGCTGGCAGTGGGGGCAGTTGAGGTCCTGGTAGACGTGGACCCGCTCGGGCGCGTCGGGGTCACCGAGGATGACGGAGGAGTCGGTGACGGTGACGTCCCCGGTGGTGCCGGTGGCCGGGGTGCGCTGCTCGGTGGCGACCGTCGTCGTACTGTCGGAGGCCGGCTCCTCCGCGTCGCCGCACCCCGCGAGGAGCAGGGCCGCGGCGGCGGCGACGACGAGCCCCGTGCGGGGGCGGCGCGAGATCGCTGAACGCTTCATGCTCTCCATGGTCGCACCTGGCACCGAGGTGCGGCGGGGACGTTCTACCTTCCGCGCGGGTGGGGCCGGCCCGATCTCCCGTACGCTCACTGCCCGTGAGACTCCTCCTGGCCTCGGCCTCCCCCGCCCGCCTCGCGACCCTCCGGGCCGCCGGCCTCGACCCCGACGTCCAGGTCTCGGAGGTCGACGAGCCCGCGGTGCTGCGCGACGCCGAGCCGGGCACGAGCCCGGCGGACCAGGTGCTCCTGCTCGCCCGGGCCAAGGCCCGCGACGTCGCGGGCGACGTGAGCGACGCCGTCGTCGTCGGCTGCGACTCCATGCTCGAGCTCGACGGCGAGGTCCACGGCAAGCCCGCCGACGCGCAGGAGGCGGTGGCCCGCTGGCGGCGGATGCGTGGGCGCTCCGGCGTCCTGCACACCGGCCACTGGCTCGTCGACCGGCGCTCCGGTGCCGGCGCCGAGACCGGCGGCGTCTCCTCCACCACCGTCCACTTCGCCGACCTCGACGACGCCGAGATCGAGGCCTACGTCGCGACCGGGGAGCCGCTCGCGGTCGCCGGGGCGTTCACCGTCGACGGCCTGGGAGGGCCCTTCGTCAGCCGGATCGAGGGCGACCACCACGGCGTCGTCGGGCTGAGCCTGCCGCTCCTGCGCACCCTGCTCGCCGAGCTCGGCGTCCGGCTCACCGACCTCTGGCGGCGCTGACCTTCCCGAAGACCTGCCGGGGCCGGGGCGCAGTTGTCGGCCCGGCACAGACCGGGCCGGGCGACCGGCCCCCTCCGGCACCGCGGACGTGCCCGTTTTGTAGGGTCGGCACAAGCCGCTCCTGGGCTGGTTGCTCCTGCCGACAGACTTCGCCGGCAGGGCGGGTGGCGAATAGGACCGCACGCGCCGGGCGGATACCGTGAGGCGGTCCGGGCAGCGCGCGCCCGGGTACCGGCGAGCAGATCGGAGCATCATGACGAGCACCTCTGGAGGGTCGCCGACCCGGCGCCCGTTGACGAAGGTGCTCATCGCCAACAGGGGCGAGATCGCGGTGCGGATCGCCCGTGCGTGCACGGACGCGGGCCTGGCCAGCGTCGCCGTCTACGCCGAGCCGGACCGCGACGCCCTCCACGTGCGGCTGAGCGACGAGGCCTTCGGTCTCGGCGGCTCGCGCGCGGCAGAGACCTACCTCGACGCGGCCAAGCTGCTCGACGTCGCCCGCCGCAGCGGCGCCGACGCCGTCCACCCCGGCTACGGCTTCCTCTCCGAGAACGCCGAGTTCGCCCAGCAGGTCATCGACGCCGGACTCACCTGGATCGGCCCGCCGCCCGCCGCGATCCGCGCGCTCGGTGACAAGGTGAGCGCCCGGCACATCGCCCACGCCGCCGGTGCCCCGCTCGTCGCCGGCACCCCGGACCCGGTCGAGTGCGCCGAGGAGGTCCTCGCTTTCGCCGACGAGCACGGCCTGCCGGTGGCGATCAAGGCCGCCCACGGCGGTGGCGGACGCGGCCTCAAGGTCGCCCGCACCCGCGAGGAGGTCCCCGAGCTCTTCGACTCCGCCGTCCGCGAGGCCAAGGCGGCCTTCGGTCGCGGCGAGTGCTTCGTCGAGCGCTTCCTCGACCGCCCCCGCCACGTCGAGACCCAGTGCCTCGCCGACGAGCACGGCACCGTGGTCGTCGTCTCCACCCGCGACTGCTCCCTCCAGCGGCGCCACCAGAAGCTCGTCGAGGAGGCCCCCGCGCCGTTCCTCACCGCCGAGCAGGACGACCTGCTGCGCACGGCGTCCGTCGCGATCATGAGCGAGGCGGGCTACGTGGGCGCCGGGACGTGCGAGTTCCTCATCGGGGCCGACGGCACGATCTCCTTCCTCGAGGTCAACACCCGCCTGCAGGTGGAGCACCCGGTGACCGAGGAGGTCACCGGCATCGACCTCGTGCGCGAGCAGCTGCGCATCGCCGCCGGGGAGCCGCTCGGCTACACCGAGGTGTCCACCCGCGGCCACAGCATCGAGTTCCGGCTCAACGGGGAGAACCCGGGCGCCGGCTTCCTGCCCTCCCCCGGCACGATCTCCGCGCTCACCTGGCCCGGCGGCCCGGGCGTCCGGGTGGACACCGGTGTGTGCGCCGGCGACACGGTCTCCGGGGCGTTCGACTCCATGCTCGCCAAGCTCGTCGTCACCGGCGCCGACCGCCGCCAGGCGCTCCAGCGCGCCCGGCGCGCACTGCGCGAGCTGGAGATCACCGGCATCCCCACGGTGCTGCCCTTCGCCCGCGCCGTGCTCGACGCACCGGAGTTCGCCGCCGAGGACGCCCCCTCCTTCGCCGTCCACACGACGTGGATCGAGAGCGACTTCGCCGAGCGCCTCACCGCGCTCACCACCCCCCACCACCCGAGCGCGACGAGCCCGGACAGCGCCGAGGACGCCACCGAGCGCGTCGTCGTCGAGGTCGGCGGCAAGCGGCTGGAGGTCGTCCTGCCCGCCGGGCTGGGCATCGGGGCCGGACGCGGTGGCCGCGGCGCCGTGCGCCGACCCGCACGGCGCAGCGCGCCGCGCCCCACGAGCAACGGGGCGCTCACCTCCCCGATGCAGGGCACGATCGTCAAGGTCGCCATCGAGGACGGCGCGACCGTCGACCCCGGCGACCTCGTCGTCGTGCTCGAGGCGATGAAGATGGAGCAGCCGCTCGTCGCCCACCGGGCCGGGCGGGTGCGCGGCCTGGCCGCCGCCGTCGGCCAGACGGTCTCCGCGGGCAGCGTCATCTGCGAGATCGACGAGCCCGTCTAGCGCAGCACGAGCCGCGGGCCCACCGTCCGCGCGCCGGCGACCTCGACGCGTCGCCGCAGCTCGCGGTCCGACGTCACGACGACGACGTCCGCGCCCTGCCGCACGTGCCGCTGCGCCTCGGCGAGGATCGTCTCGTCGCCCTCACCGGGTGCGTCGACCACGGTGAGCGCGCCGAGGGCGCTACCGCCCGGCAGCCCGGGCACACCGCGGGCGCGCCCCTCGGCGACGAGGACGACGTCGGGGTACCACGCGTGCCCGGGCAGCCCGAGACCGTCGGCCGGCAGCCCGTCGCGCGCGAGGGCGGCCAGCCCGTCGCGCAGGCGCACGGTGGCCGCGGCCCGGTCGCGCCACCAGCCGTCGGGGCGGGCGCCCATGGTGTTCGCGCCGTCGACGACGAGGACGAGCCGCCGCCCGAGGAGCCCGGAGAGCGCGGGCAGCGCGTCGGCGAAGGCGGGCAGGAGCGGGCGCTCGCGCACCGCCTCCTCCTCGACCCAGGCGACCGCGAGGCTCTCCGGGTCGCTCACGCGCGGGGTGAGGTCCGCGGCCGCCTCGGCGACGACGGTCGTGTACGTCCAGTCACCGTGGTCCAGCCGGTGGCTCGCCCGCACCCGGACGTCCGCCGGGAGGATCCCGGCCTCCTCGCACGCCTCACGCAGCGCCGCCGCCACGTCCGTCTCCCCCGGGTCGATCGCCCCGCCGGGCACGCCCCACGTGCCACCGTGGTGGCTCCACGTCGCCCGGTGCTGCAGGACGACCTCGTGGCTCCCGGCCCGCTCACCGCCGTCCTGCGCGGGCAGCCGGCGCCACAGCAGCAGGCCGGCCGCCCCGTACCGGCCCCAGTGCCGGGCCCCGCAGCGGCACTCGACCCAGCCGTCGCCGGTGTGCCCCGAGGGGCGGGCGGGGGTGGGCTCGGGCACCGGCCCAGCCTCGCACACCGTCGCCCGGTGGCCGGTGAGGCGGCGCACACCAGGTGGGCAGGGTTCACGGCCCCGGCGCGCGCGCTCGTAGGCTGGTCCCATGACTCTCGCGTACGGCACCGGCCTTGCCACCGTGACCGATGACGGCACCGTCCTGGACGTCTGGTACCCCCGTCCCGCTCTCCGGGGGGAGGAGGGCACGGCCACCCCGGCCGAGACCGCCCTGCCCGTGGCCGAGCGGCGCGACGAGGCGCGCGGGGTCACGACCAAGGTCATCACCGCGGAGATCGACCTCGCCGAGCCGCCGCGCAGCACGGTCGACGCCTACCTGCGCCTCCACCTGCTCTCCCACCGCGTCGTGCGGCCCAACACGCTCAACCTCGACGGGATCTTCGGCGTCCTGCCCAACGTCGTGTGGACCTCGGCCGGCCCGTGCGCCGTCGAGGGCTTCGACGCCACCCGGGTGCGGCTGCGCGCCCGTGACGGCCACCTCACCGTGCACGGCGTCGACAAGTTCCCGCGGATGACCGACTACGTCCTCCCCGAGGGCGTGCGGATCGCCGACGCCTCCCGGGTGCGCCTGGGCGCCTACCTCGCCCCCGGCACCACCGTCATGCACGAGGGCTTCGTCAACTTCAACGCCGGCACCCTCGGCCGGTCGATGGTCGAGGGCCGCATCTCCCAGGGCGTCGTCGTCGGTGACGGCACCGACGTCGGCGGCGGTGCCTCGATCATGGGCACCCTGTCCGGCGGCGGGCAGGAGCGCATCACGATCGGCGAGCGCTGCCTGCTCGGCGCGAACAGCGGCCTGGGGATCTCCCTGGGCGACGACTGCGTGGTCGAGGCGGGCCTGTACGTCACCGCGGGCACGAAGGTCACCGTCCTGCCCGCGCCCGGCTCGGGGGCGTCCTCGCCGACGATCGTCGCCGCGCGTGAGCTCTCCGGCCGCGACCAGCTGCTGCTGCGCCGCCACTCGGTCACCGGCGCCGTCGAGGCGGTCGCTCGCACGGGCACGGGGGTCACGCTCAACGACGCGCTCCATGCGTAGGAGGCTCGTCCGGGGGACCCTCACCGTCGTCACCCTCGTCGTCGTCGCCGTCGCCGCGGTCGCGGCACTGCTCACCTGGGCCGTGCCGGACCGGGTGAGCGAGACGTGCGTCGTCGCGCTCGAGGACGGCACGCGCCACGCGCTGGACGCCGACCAGGCGGACAACGCCGCCCTGATCACCGCCGTCACGGTCCGCCGCGGGCTGCCCGCCCGGGCTGCCACCATCGCGCTCGCGACGGCGGTCCAGGAGTCCAAGCTGCGCAACATCGACTACGGGGACCGCGACTCCCTGGGCCTGTTCCAGCAGCGCCCCTCCCAGGGCTGGGGCACGCCCGAGCAGGTCATGGACCCCCTGTACTCGACGAACGCGTTCCTCGACGGCCTCGTCACCGTGCCCGGGTACACCGAGCTGCCGGTCACCGAGGCCGCCCAGGAGGTCCAGCGCTCCGCGTTCCCCGACGCCTACGCCGACCACGAGCCGGAGGGCCGCGCCTTCGCCTCCGCGCTCACCGGGAACTCGACCGCCGCCCTCACCTGCCGGCTGCCGATGCCCGAGGAGCCGGGCGACGTCGCGGCCGCCGTCACCGAGCGGCTCGCCCGGGACTTCGGGATCGAGGCGCAGACGGACGGTACGGGCGTCGTCGTGGATCCCACGCACCTCGGGGAGGACGGCGAGCGGCTCGCCTGG
Organism: Georgenia sp. 311; assembly: GCF_006151955.1. Classification (NCBI taxonomy): domain Bacteria; kingdom Bacillati; phylum Actinomycetota; class Actinomycetes; order Allobogoriellales; family Allobogoriellaceae; genus Georgenia; species Georgenia sp. 311. Next base: position 27,418 of record NZ_VDFS01000037.1, read on the forward strand.
GCCCTGGCCCACTGGGCCGTCGCCACGGCCACGAGCACCGGTGCGACGACCGTCGAGGTCGCCGGGCACGTCTGGGACCGCGCCGCAGGCAACGACGCGGCGTGGGAGCGGACCGGGACGCCCGCCACCACCCCCGCCGTCGTCCGCATCTCCTGACCAGCCTGCCGGCGCCCACTGGGCGCACCGCCCGCCCCCGGCCCGCACTCCCCTCCACGCCCAGGTCGCCGGGCGGCGCGGCGGGGCGGCCCCGCCCCGCACCCCCGGCGCAACATGCGGGACGCCCCGGCGTCCGGGTCTCGGGAGAGAGCCGGACGCCGGGGCGTCGCCGTGCGGGAGCGGGTCAGCGCTCGGAGATGTCCGTGTACTGACGCTCGGTCTCGCCGATGTACACCTGGCGGGGACGGCCGATCTTCGTCGCCGGGTCGGTGATCATCTCGCGGTACTGGGCGATCCACCCGGGCAGGCGGCCCAGGGCGAACAGCGGGGTGAACATCTGGGTGGGGAAGCCCATGGCCTTGTAGATGAGGCCGGTGTAGAAGTCGACGTTCGGGTAGAGCTTGCGCTCGACGAAGTAGTCGTCGTTGAGCGCGATCTCCTCCAGGCCCATCGCGATCTCGAGCAGCTCGTCGGACTTGCCGAGCTTGCCGAGCACCTCGTGCGCCGCCTCCTTGACGATGGCCGCACGCGGGTCGTAGTGCTTGTAGACCCGGTGGCCGAAGCCCATGAGGCGGACGCCGTCCTCCTTGTCCTTCACCCTGCGCATGAAGTCGTCGACGCCGCCACCCTCGGCCTGGATCTTGCCGAGCATGTCGAGCACGGCCTCGTTGGCGCCGCCGTGCAGCGGGCCGGACAGCGCGCCGACCCCGGCGGCGATCGAGGCGTAGATGTTCGCGTGCGAGGAGCCGACCATGCGCACCGTGGAGGTGGAGCAGTTCTGCTCGTGGTCGGCGTGGAGGATGAGGAGCATGTCCAGCGCCTTGACCAGCGCGGGGTCGACGTCCTCCTGGTAGGGCAGCGCGAACGTCATGCGCAGGAAGTCCTCGACGTAGCTCTTCGAGGCGTCCGGGTAGAGCAGCGGCAGGCCGGTGGCGCGCTTGGCGATGTAGGCGATCATCGTCGGCACCTTGGCCATGAGGAGCACCGTGGCGGTCTCCAGCTGGTGCGGGTCCTTCGGGTCCAGCGTGTGCTGGTAGTACGTCGCGAGCGCGGAGATCCCGGCCTGGAGGACGGCCATCGGGTGACCGTTGCGCGGGAAGGCGGTGAAGAACTCCTTGAAGTCCTCGTGGAGGATCGTGTGCCGCTTGATCCGGCGGGTGACGGCGTCGAGCGTCTCCTCGTCGGGGAGCTCGCCGTAGATGAGCAGGTAGGCGGTCTCGAGGAAGGAGGAGTTCTTCGCGAGCTGGTCGATCGGGTAGCCGCGGTAGCGCAGGATCCCCTCGTCGCCGTCGATGTAGGTGATCGCCGACTCCGTCGACGCGGTGTTCATGAAGCCCGGGTCGAGCGTGACGAGCCCGGTCTCCTTGAGCAGCGAGGCGATCTTCACCCCGTCGTTGCCCTCTCGCGCCGGGACGCGTTCGAACTCGACCCGCTTGCCATCGACGTCGAACTGCGCCGGGGTGAGAGTGGCCTCGGACATAGGGGGTGCCTCCTCAGGCGTCGGACTCCGGGCGCTCGTGGCGCCCGTGACCGCCGCACCGTCGAGGCGGAGGCCCCATCGGTCCGCACGGTCTGGTCAATTTGTTCCATATGAAGGGTAAACCATGACGCGCAGTGGTCCTGCCGGGCGTCACCCGGGTGCCTCAGACGGTGAGCGGCGCGGCCGCGAGCCGTTCCGCGGCCGCTGCGATGCGCTCGTCGCTCGCCGTGAGCGCGATGCGAACGTGGCGCGCGCCAGCCGGCCCGTAGAACTCACCGGGTGCGACGAGGATGCCCCGCTCGGCGAGCGCGGCGACGACGGCGCGGCAGTCGGCGTCCTGCCCGGGGAGCGTGGCCCACAGGTAGAGCCCCGCCTCGCTCTCCGGTGCGACCGCCAGCCCGGCGGCCGTGCAGGCGGCGAGGAGCGTCTCGCGCCGGGCGCGGTACCGCTCGCGCTGGACGGCGACGTGCTCGTCGTCGTCGAGCGCCGCGGCGAGCGCGGCCTGGACCGGCGCGGGCATCATCATCCCGACGTGCTTGCGCACCTCGAGCAGCCTGCGGACGATCGCGGGGTCCCCGGCGGCGAACGCGGCCCGGTAGCCGGCGAGGTTGGACTGCTTGCTCGCCGAGTACAGGACGAGCAGGCCCTCGTGGCTGTCGCCGCACACCCGCGGGTCGAGCAGGCTCGGCACGCCCTCGCTCGCCCACGGCTCGGCCCACCCGAGCTCGGCGTAGCACTCGTCGCTCGCGACGACGACGCCCCGCGCCCGCGCCCACTCCACAACCTTGCGCAGGTGCTCGACGCCGAGCACCTTGCCCGTCGGGTTGGACGGGGAGTTGAGCCACAGCAGCCGCACCCGGCCGGGCCCGACGGCGGTGGTCGCGTCGGCCGGGAACGGCTCGGCGCCTGCGAGGCGCGCGCCGACGTCGTAGGTCGGGTAGGCGATCTCGGGGTGGACGACGACGTCGCCCTCACCCAGCCCGAGCAGCGCGGGCAGCAGCGCGACGAGCTCCTTGGAGCCGATCGTCGGCAGCACCTGCTCGGGGGTCAGCCCGGGGACGCCGCGACGGCGGGCGAACCAGTCGACCACCGCCTGCCGCAGCCGGTCGGTGCCCTGCGTCGTCGGGTACCCCGGGGAGTCCGCCGCCGCGACGAGCGCGTCCTGGACCACGCGCGGCGTGGGGTCCACCGGCGTCCCGACCGACAGGTCGACGATCCCGCCGGGGTGCGCCTCGGCACGGCGACGCGCGCCGGCCAGGCTGTCCCACGGGAAGCTCGGCAGCGCGTCGCCGAACAGCCCCACCCTCAGGCCTGCGGGGGGAGGGCGGCGACCAGCGGGTGGTCCTTGTCGATCTGGCCCATCTTGGCCGCGCCGCCGGGCGAGCCGATGCCGTCGAAGAAGTTGACGTTGGCGTCGTAGTACCCCGACCACTGCTCGGGGACGTCGTCCTCGTAGTAGATCGCCTCGACGGGGCAGACCGGTTCACAGGCACCGCAGTCCACGCACTCGTCCGGGTGGATGTAGAGCATCCGCTTGCCCTCGTAGATGCAGTCCACGGGGCACTCGTCGACGCAAGCCAGGTCCTTGACGTCCACGCAGGGCTGCGCGATGACGTAGGTCACGGGTTCCCTCCCTCTGCACGGCCTCCGCCGCGCCTGTCGGTCCGCTGCCTAGTATCCCCTACTCGGGTCGGCCGTCCCATCGTGCGGCACCCGGCAGCGGTCGGCCACCGCCGGGCCCCGGCCGGCGGCGCGCGGCACAATGGCCGGGTGAGACCTCTGTGGGCGGACTGGCCGCCGGGCACCCGCGTGGTGATCCGCTACCGCAGGCCCGAGGGCGGGTTCGCGGACGCGCTCGGTGACCTCGTGCGGGCGGACGACGAGCGCGCCGTCGTGGCGACCCGGCGCGGGGAGGTCGAGGTCCCGGCCGCCGCCGTCGTCGTCGGCAAGCCGGTGCCACCGCCCCCGCCGCGCCGGGCCCCGAAGGGCGCGGAGGGTCAGCCGTCGCTCGGCGGGGAGTCGGCGCTGGGCGGGGAGCCGCACACGACGCGGTCCCACGGGATGTAGCGCGTCGTCCACGACTCGCGGTCGACCTCGGTGCCGTCGTGGGAGACGACGCGGGTGACCGTGACCGTGAAGCCCGGCTCGGGCGAGCTGTTGGCCACGCACGACGGCGAGGAGTTGTAGACCGTCGAGGGCTGGGTGAAGTTGAACCGCTCGCTCGTGCTCGTCGTCACGTCGAAGTACTTCGTGCCCCACAGCCGCACGTGGAACTCCCCGCCGGCGACCCACGCCTGGACGAGCGCGCCGTAGGGGGTGGTGTTGGTCCACTTGAGGTCGACGCTCGGGGTGTAGACCGTCGCCTCGCGGCCCTCGGGGTAGCGGGCGTAGTGGTGGGAGTGGGTCTGCCACTCGTCGAGCTCCATGCCGGCGAAGAACGCGGCGTTGAAGACGGTGGTGGAGACCTGGGAGAGCCCGCCGCCCATGCCGCTGGTCTCCAGGCCGTCCACGACGACGCCGGAGGAGACGAACCCGGCCTCGCTCGTGATCGGGCCGAGCGCCTCGATGAGGCTGAACGTCTCGCCGGGCTTGATGAGCGTGTTGCTGATCTTCTCCGCGCCGACGACGAGGTTGCGGGTGCGCTGGGCGTCGTTGTGGAACGGGGTGGCGAACTCCGAGACGACCTCGGTGACGCCCAGCGCCTCGGCGTCGGCGACGGTGAACTCCGGCTCGACCTCACGCAGGACGGCGACGGCGGTGCGGTCGGTGCTGGAGACGGCCGCCGCGGCGACGCTCTCGGCGAGCACCTCCTCGTCGACGTCCATGCCGGTGGCGCCGGGGACGATGGTCGGCGCGCCGTCGCGGATGACGATCTGGGCGTCGCGGGCGGCGGTGCGGACCTCGGGGTCGCGCTCGAGGACGAGGTCCGCCAGCGCGCGCGAGTCGATGACGAGCTCGAGCTGCCCGTCGCTGGGCTCGAGGCTGGCGACGGAGGTGAGGTCGGCGGGGGTGAGCTCGAGGAGCCGTCCCTCGATGTCGACGGCGACGGGCGCACGGGTGAGCGGGCGGGCGATGTCGGCCATCGCCGTCTCCACGGCCTCGGCCCCGACGGCGGGCGGCACCTCGGTGCCGGGCAGCTCGAGCGGCCGCTCACCGGTGAGCCACTCGTCGCGGACGAGCTCGACGGCGGCGGGGACGTCGACCGACAGCCCGGCCTCCGGCTCGGTGACCTGGGCCTCGCCGTCACTCAGCGCGATCGCGCCGTCGACCGGGGCGCGGTCGAGCGTCTCGGCGACCCGCTCGACCTCGGCGCGCAGCGCGTCCTCGTCGACGTCGACGACGGGCCGCACCTCGGACATCCCGAGGAGGTGCGCGACGACGACGCGCGGGTCGAAGGTGAGTCCGGTGACCTGGCCGACGGTCGCCTCGCCGTCGAGCTCGAGCCCGGTGGGCTCCAGGGTGGTCTCCGCCTCGCCGAGCGCGACGGGGACCGGCTCGGTGGTGGCGGTGGCGAGCGTCTCGGTGAGCCGGGCGGTGGCCTCCTCGGCGGTGAGCCCGCCGATGTCGACGCCGGCGACGGTGGCCCCGCGGGGCACGCGGTCCCCGAGGTACCACGAGGCCGCGACGTAGCCGCCCACGAGGACGAGCAGGGCGACGAGGGCGATGATCCAGCCGCGGCGACGACGGCGCGGCTCCTCGTCGGCGAAGTCGACGAGGAGCGACTGGTCGGTCGACGTGTCCGATCGCATCTTCTTACCTCCGGGCTCGCAGGACATCTGCGCGTCAGTGGCGGCCGAGCGGCCGCAGCCGCCCCAGGTGGTGGACGAGCGCACCGGTGGCGGTGCGCCCGAGGGTGGCGTCGAGGACCTGCCCGACGACGACGTCGTGGTCCCCGGCGTTGCGCACCCACTGGGTGCGGCACTCGAGCCAGCCCTGCGCGTCCTCGAGGAGCGCGGCGCCGGTGAGGGGACCGCGGTGGTGGTCGATGCCGACGAGCTGCCCCAGGGCCGGACGGCCGGGGCTGGCCAGACGCTCGGCGGCGACGCCGGCCTCGCCGTCGAGGATGCTCACGCCCCAGGTGTCGACGGCGTCGAGCGCCTCACGGATGCGGGCGTCGGTGTGGACGCAGAAGAGCACCATCGGCGGGTGCAGGGACACCGAGGTGAGGGCCGTCGCGGTCATCGCGAGGTCGGTAGCGCCCTGACGCAGGGTGACGACGGTGACGCCGGCGGCCAGGCGCTGCATGGTCGCGCGGTAACGCTCCACCAGCTCCTCGCTCACCGCAGCCGCCCGTCCGAGAACCACCGTCGGGGCAGGAAGGCGGCCGCGAGGGACACGAGGGGTGCCCCGAAGAGCCACACGTAGCTCACGGTCTCGTTGGTGACGAGCACGTCCCCGCCGGGGCGCAGGAACGCCATCGCCTGGGTCATGAGGACGACGGCGAGCACGGTGAGGAGCAGGCCGCCGCTGCCCGCGATGGCGCGCGCGGCGATCGCGGCGGACAGCACCCCGGCCAGCCCGAGGACGACGCCGACCGGCCAGCCCTCGACGGCGTAGCGGTGGACGACCGTGCCGAGCGTCGCCATGACGATCCCCGCGAGCACGGCGACGACGGCGCCGGTGGCGCCACCGCTCGGGGCGAGCCGGGAGGCGCGCGGACGCTCGGGCCGCTCGTCGTCGCCGCGGTCGACGCCGGGGCGCCCGACGTGCGCGGTGCTCGAGGAGCCGGTCGAACGGACGAGGGTGGCCGCCTGCTCGGGGGTGAACCCGGCGGTCGGGGGCGGCAGCCGGTGCACGGTGGCGCCCGGGGCGTCGTCCGCTGCCGCGCCGGTGGCGCCGCCGGGCACCGCGGGAGTGACGGCGGAGAGCGCCGCGAGGAGGTCGGTGGCGTCGTCCCCGGGGGCGGTGCGCACGTAGACGCGGTCGAGCAGCGGGGCGAGGACGTCGTTGCTCAGCGCGAAGTAGCCGACGAGCCGCTGCCCGTCGACGGGAGCGACGGCCTGGGCCTGGGTGCGGTGGCGGCGCAGTGCCGCGACGAGCCGCTCGGCGACCGGCCGCACGTCGAAGGAGGCGGTGACCTGCGTGGCGGGCACGGCGATGGACGGCAGCTCCTCGACGGCGTCGGGCACGGTGAGGACCGCGCCCTCCGGGGAGTGGAGCGGCGCGTGGCCGGCGAGGGTGTCGCGCAGCTCGGCCGTCGCGGCCCGTACGTGGTCCTGCTCCTGCGCCACCCACAGCACCGTCGGCACCCGCCAGGGCGCGAGCCCGGGCAGGACCTCGGGGTCCTCGAGCCCCGCGAGCTCGACGGCGCGGGTCGTCACCTCGTGGGCGCGGACGTGGTCCGGGTGCCCGTACCCGCCGCCCGGCTCCTCGGTGAGCACCACCGTCGGTCGTACGTGGCGGATCACGACGGCGAGCAGGAGCGCCGCGACGTCGAGGTCGACGGCGGTGAACGCCTCGGACCCGGTGTCCTCCGCGGGACCGGCGAGGCCGGGCCGCAGCCAGCGCATGCCGGAGTCGCGGAAGCGCGCCGGCCGCCGGCCCTCGAGGGCCGGGACCTGGTCGAGATAGAGGTGACGGTGGACGCCCAGCTCGGCGAGCGCCGAGGACAGCTCGCCCTCCCGCTCACGGGCGAGCCCGTCACGGTCGGTGCGCAGGTGCGCGAGGTCCGGTGGGACGACGTCGCCGCGCTCGCCGCGCGTGCAGGTGACGACGGAGACGTCGACACCGGCCGCGACGGCGAGCGCGAGCAGCCCGCCCGCCCCGATCGTCTCGTCGTCGGGGTGGGCGAAGACGCCGAGGAGGCGCTGCTGCTCAGGCTGCTGCTGCGACGTCATCACCTCATCGGTCAGGCGCGGCGGAGGCGGGCCGCCGCCTTCGCCCGCTCCGTCTGGTCGAGGATCACCTTACGGATGCGCACCGCGTCCGGGGTGACCTCGACGCACTCGTCGTTGTTCGCGAACTCGAGGGACTCCTCGAGCGTGAGGCGACGCGGCGGCACGAGGTTCTCGAAGGAGTCCGAGGCCGCCGCGCGCATGTTCGTCAGCTTCTTCTCCTTGGTGATGTTGACGTCCATGTCGTCACCGCGGGCGCTCTCCCCGACGATCTGGCCCTCGTAGACGAGCGAGGTGGGCTCGACGATGAAGGAGCCGCGCTCCTGGAGGTTGATCATCGCGTACGGGGTCACCACGCCGGCGCGGTCGGCGACCATCGAGCCGTTGGTGCGCAGCTCGATCGGGCCGTGCCACGGCTCGTAGCCCTCGGCGATGGAGGAGGCGATGCCGGTGCCGCGGGTCTCGGTGAGGAACTTGGTGCGGAAGCCGATGAGGCCACGGGCGGGGACGACGAACTCCATGCGCACCCAGCCGGTGCCGTGGTTCGACATCGTCTCCATGCGGCCCTTGCGCTGGGCGAGGAGCTGGGTGACGGCGCCGAGGAACTCCTCGGGGACGTCGATGGTCATGCGCTCCATCGGCTCGTGGGTGCGGCCGTCGATGGTCTTGGTGACCACCTGCGGCTTGCCGACGGTGAGCTCGAAGCCCTCGCGGCGCATCTGCTCGACGAGGATCGCCAGCGCGAGCTCGCCACGGCCCTGGACCTCCCACGCGTCGGGACGCTCGGTGGGGAGGATCTTGAGGGAGACGTTGCCGATGAGCTCGCGGTCGAGACGGTCCTTGACCTGACGCGCGGTGACCTTGGCGCCCTTGACCTTGCCGGCGAGCGGGGAGGTGTTGATGCCGATGGTCATCGAGATCGCGGGGTCGTCGACCGTGATGAGCGGCAGCGGGCGCGGGTCCTCGAGGTCGACGAGCGACTCACCGATGGTGATCTCCTCGATGCCGGCGACGGCGACGATGTCACCGGCGTGGGCGACCTCGGTCGGGACGCGATCGAGGGCGACGGTACGCAGGAGCTCGGAGATGCGGACAGGCTTGAGGGTGCCGTCGCGGCGGGCCCAGCCCACGCTCTGGCCCTTGCGCAGCTCGCCGTTGTGGATGCGCAGGAGCGCGAGGCGGCCGAGGAACGGGGAGGCGTCGAGGTTGGTCACGTGCGCCTGCAGCGGCGCGTCCGCCTCGTACGTGGGGGCGGGGATCGTCGCGAGGATCGTCTCGAAGAGCGGCTCGAGGTCGCGGTTGTCCGGCAGCGCGCCGTCGGCGGGCTGCTCGAGGGAGGCGCGGCGCGCCTTGGCGGAGGCGTAGACGACGGGCACGTCGAGGACGGCGTCGAGGTCGAGGTCCGGGACCTCGTCGGCGAGGTCGCCCGCGAGGCCGAGGAGGAGGTCGGTCGTCTCGGCGACGACGGCGGCGATCCGCGCGTCGGGCCGGTCGACCTTGTTGACGACGACGATGACCGGCAGCTTGGCCGCGAGCGCCTTGCGCAGGACGAAGCGGGTCTGGGGCAGCGGGCCCTCGCTCGCGTCGACGAGGAGGACGACGCCGTCGACCATGGACAGGCCGCGCTCGACCTCACCACCGAAGTCGGCGTGGCCGGGGGTGTCGATGACGTTGATCGTCACGCCGTCGGGGGCGCCCTGTGCGGCGGCGGCGGGCCCGGTGTAGTGCACCGTGGTGTTCTTCGCGAGAATGGTGATGCCCTTCTCGCGCTCGAGGTCACCGGAGTCCATCGCCCGCTCGTCGACGTGCTGGTGGTCACCGAAAGCGCCCGACATCCAGAGCATGGCGTCGACCATGGTGGTCTTACCGTGGTCGACGTGGGCGACGATCGCGACATTACGCAGGTCAGTGCGGACGGGCATACGCGGAGCTCCTCGAGGCTGGGGCGCCCGCGCGTTGGTCACGCTGAGCCAGAAGGCTGTCGGGCGAAGAGAGGGCACCCGATGATCGAGTGCCGCCGATAAATTCTACTCCCCGCAAGCCGCCGCGCCCAGGGCGCCGAGATGTGTCCCACAGCACGCCCCCTCCTCTGGGACGCCCCCTGGCGCCCGGGGACACCCCCTGCCCAGGGCCGTGAGCCCGCAAACGTGCGTCCCAGAGGGGGCCGCGCCGGCCCCCGCCGCCCGGCGACCACCCCGCCCCCCTCCCCCTCTGGGACACCCCTTGGCGCCCGGGGACGCCCCCTGCACGGGGCTCGACGCCTGCAGAAGGGTGTCCCAGACGGCAGGAGGAGGACGACGACGGCGCGGGCGAGCTGGCCGGACGTCTCAGATGAGGCGGGTGTGGGGCGGGACGACGAGCTCGGGTACCGGGTCCAGCGTCCGGCGGACGGAGGCCGGGAGCGCAGCGACGAGGCGGGCCGCCAGCGCGTCGGGGTCGCGCAGGTCCGTGCGGGTGACGCGCAGGACCCGCGTCACGCCGTCCTCCCGGACGAGGTCCTCGCGCCGCTTCTCGGCGACGAGCGCGGCGGAGGCCTCGGCGTGGCTGCGGACCAGGCCGAGCTCCGGCAGGTACTTGAGCTCGCCGTCGTACTCCACGAGCACCCGGAGGACGACCACCCGCGACCCGTCCGGCCGCTGCTCGGTCCACTCCCAGCCGAGGTCCGCGTAGAACGTCCCGCCGCGGGTGCGGACCTCCAGCTGCACGGTCGGCGTCGGCAGGCCGCGCGAGACGGCCACCCACCGCACGACGCTCTCCATCGGGGACTCCGCGAACGGGTCGGCCGCGGCGATGACGGCCCGCGCCCGCCGTCGTCCATGGCCTCGCCCGTGCCCCACCATCTCGGTGAGGCGCCTTTTCAGCTCGGCCACGTGATCCGCGACGGGCTCCCGGTCGAACCGGTCGGGGCGGACGAGCGCGCGCAGGGCGGAGTCGGCGACGACGAGCGCGTCGCGCGGGTGCATCGTGCGCGCGCACTCGACGACGGTGCGCTCGATCGTCGAGACGCGGATGCCGTGGACCACGGTGACCGAGGAGTCGCCGAAGGGCCCGCGGTGACGGCGGAGGTCCGGTGCGCCGTGCCCGTTCGCCCGTGCGCGCTGCGTGACGTGGACGACGGTGGGCACCCGGTAGAGCCACAGCCCGTGGAGCAGCGCCGCGGACGAGTGGCTGACGACAGCGCCGTTCGTCAGCTTGCGGCTCACCGCCGCGATCCGGGCGAGCGCCTCACGCTCCTGCGCCTGCCACCCACCGTCGGCGCGCGGGGTGAGCGCGCCACGACGCACCCGGTCGAAGCCGCCCGCGCGCACCATCGCGCGCACGGCCTTGGCGTCGAGACCGGAGGTCACGACGATCGGCGGCAGCTCCGGCGGGTCCAGCACGAGTCCCATCGGGGCACGATGCCCGACGCGTGGCTCGGCCCGTCCGCGAGCGCCGCCCGTCCGTGGATCCCAGCAGCGCGGGCCAGCCCCGGGGAGCACCGTCAGTCGGCGCGCGAACGCACCCCCCCTCGCCTGGGACACCCCTTTGCGGATCCAGGGGCACGCGCACGGGGCGTCCCCGGGCGCCAGGGGGCGTCCCAGAGGGAGTTGGGGGTCGGCGCGCCGCCTCCGGACCCCTCGCCTGGGACACCCCTTTGCGGAGCCACGGCCCCGCGCACGGGGCGTCCCCGGGCGCCAGGGGGCGTCCCAGAGGGAGTTGGGGGTCAGGCGGGGGTGAGGAGGGCGCCGTCGTGGAGCTCGACGACGCGGTCGGCGCGGGCCATGAGCACCGGGTCGTGGGTGGAGACGACGGCGGCGAGGCCGCGGGCGTGGGTGAGCTCGGAGATGAGGTCCATGATCGTCGCGGCGGTCGCGGAGTCGAGCTGGCCGGTCGGCTCGTCGGCGATGAGGATGTCCGGCTCGGCCACGAGCGCCCGGGCGATGCCGACCCGCTGCTGCTGCCCGCCGGACAGCTCGTAGGGCCGCTGCCGGGCGTGCCCCGCCAGGCCGACGAGGTCGAGCGCCGCGGCCACCCGCGTCTCCCGTTCCGCCGGCTCCGCCTCGAGCAGCCGCAGCGGGATCTCGACGTTCTCCGCGGCGGACAGGACCGGGATGAGACCGAAGGACTGGAAGACGTACCCCATCCGGGAGCGCCGCACGGCGAGCACCTCCTTCTCCGGCAGCGCGGACAGCTCCCGGCCGTCACCGAGGAGCACCCGTCCGCTCGTCGGCCGGTCGAGCCCGCCGAGCAGGTTGAGCAGCGTCGTCTTGCCGGAGCCGGAGGGCCCGCGCACGACGACGAGCTCCCCCTTCGTCACCGCCATGCTCACGTCGGTGAGGGCGTGGACGTCCCCGGCGCCGGTGGTGAACACCCGGCTCACCCGGTCGGCGGTCAGCAGCGTCTCAGGCATCGGTGCGCTCCTCCTCGTGGCCGGCCCGGCCACAGGCAGTCGGCGGACTCGTCCGCGACGACCCGTCGGGCCAGACGCCGACGTGGTCGGGCTCCAGCGCCAGGCGCACCCGCTCGCGAAGGTCGAGTGCGCTGACGAACTCCTCGGGGAGCTGGAGGCGCCCTGCCCGGTCGAGCACCGCGAACTCCTCCGCGACGTGGACCTCCGCGCCGGAGTCGTCGCGCTCGGTGCGCCGCAGCACCTCGGTGGCGGTGCGGCCGTCGCGGATCTGCACCGTGCGGCGCACGTGCTCGGAGACGGTGGGGTCGTGGGTGACGATGAGGACGGTGACACCGAGCCGCTCGGACGCGCCGCGCAGCGCCTCGAGGACCTCGGCGCTCGTCGCGTCGTCGAGCTCGCCGGTGGGCTCGTCGGCGAGCAGCACGCGCGGTGAGTTGGCCAGGGCGACGGCGATCGCGGTGCGCTGCTGCTCACCGCCGCTCAGCTGCTCGGGCCGGCGGTCGCGGCAGTGCTCGATGCCGAGCAGCTCGAGCAGCTCCTCCACGCGCTCCGCGCGGGCCTTGGCGCCGGACAGGACGAGCGGGACGGCGATGTTCTCGGCGGCGGTGAGGTAGGGCAGGAGGTTGCGCGAGGTCTGCTGCCACACGAAGCCGACGGTGTGGCGCTGGTAGTGCACGCGGTCGGCCCGGCTCATCGTCGCGAGGTCCGTCCCGGCGACGACGGCGGTGCCGCCCGTCGGCCGGTCCAGCCCGGACAGGATGGTGAGCAGCGTCGACTTCCCCGAGCCGGAGGCCCCGACGATGGCGACGACGTCGCCCCGGTCGACGCGCAGGTCGAGCCCCTGGAGGGCCTGCACCTCGACGCCCTCGGTGGAGAAGATGCGTACCAGCCCCTGGCAGAGGATGTCCGGCTCGCCGGTCAGGTCCCTCACGCTCATGTCTCCTCACCCATCCGCAGCTCGGTGGCCACGTCGGCCCGGCTGCTCATCATCGTCGAGACGAGGACGGCCGCGGCCGTCACGACAAGGACCCCGCCGAGCACCGCGCCGGCGGACACGTGGTCGACGACCAGCGCCGGCTGCTCCGCGCCGCCGGTGAGCGCGGTGAGGTCCATCGCCCCGAGGACCACCCAGGGCACGAGGACGCCGAGCACACCGCCGGCCACGACCGACACGACGGCGAGCGGCGCCAGCTCCCACGCGACGATGCCGCGCGCCTGGCGCCGGTCCAGCCCGAGCGTGCGCAGCACCGCGAGCAGCCGCCCACGGGCCGGCGCCCCCATGAGCTGGGTCATGACGACGGCGACCAGGACGAGCACGAGGCTGAGCACGACGGCGACGGCGAGCGCCGCGTTCATCCCCCCGGCCATCGGCGAGGCGAGGAAGTTCCCGGCGTCGCCCGCCGGGTTCTGCGCCCGGGCGACCGGCTCGACCTCCCGGACGCGGTCGAGGACGGTCGTCGGGTCCTGGCCGTCGGCGACGTCGAGCAGGAGGGTGCGGGGCAGCACGCTGCGGCCGGTCGCCTCGGTGAACGCGGCGGCGTCGAGGAGGACGTCGCCCGTGGTTCCGGCCCCGGCGAGGGCGTCCATGACGCCGACGACGTCGAGCGCGAGCCCGTCACCGACCGCCACCTCCAGGCGGTCGCCGACCCCCGCGCCGAGGGTGTCGGCCGCCCCGGCGGACAGCACGGCGGGCACGGCGTCACCGCTGCCCGGCCCCGCGGTGAGGGCGGTGGGGAGAGTGGCGATGCCGACGCCGTCGGCCTGGACGGCGCGGACGTCGTCCGGGTCGAGGACGGCGAGGTCGAGGCGCTCCCCCGACACGCTCACCGTGCCGGCGTCCCCGATCGAGGCGACGGCCGCCACCCCCGGGACGGCCGCGATCTCGGCGACGTGCTCCTCGTCGAAGATCGGGCCGGTGAGGCGGAGGTCGGCGCCGACGGCGCGCCACGCGGTGGTCTGCACGCCCGCCTCGATGGTCGAGCTGAGGACGACGGAGAACATCGCGACCGAGACCCCGATGACGAGCGCGACGGCGGGGACGAGGCCGCCGGCGGGGTCGCGGACGGCGCGGGCCGAGCCGAGGAAGGCAGTGACGCCGCGGCGCCGGCGCAGCACCCCGGCCAGCGCCCGCACCGGCAGCGGGTAGGCGCGCAGGACGAGGACGCAGGTCGCGACGGCGAGCAGCAGCGGCACGGTGGTGAGGAGGAGGTCGGTCTCCCCGGCTCCGGGCTCCACGCCGCGCTGGAGGAGCAGGACGAGCGCCGCGAGGGTGACTCCGAGGACGAGGGCCTCGACGACCCACCGGCGTCGCCCGGGCCGCCGGCCGAGGTCGGCGCGGCTCTCGCGCAGCCCGCGCGGGGAGGTGGTGGCCGCGAGCATGACAGCGGGCACGAGCGCGACGAGCCCGGTGAGGAGGAGGTCGGCGGGCCGGGTGCGCCCCGGGAGCAGGAGGACCGCGAGCACCGCCCCGGCCGCGGCGGCGGGCAGTGAGAGGACGAGCCCCTCGAGCGCGAGCATCGAGCGCAGCTGCCGGCCGGAGCCGCCGCGGGCGGCCATGAGGGCCAGGCCCGGCCGGCGGCGTGCGACGAGCAGCCGCGCGGCGAGGAGGAAGACGGCGAGGGTGACCCCGAGCGGTCCGGCGGCGATGATCGCGAGCACGGTCGACGTCACGGCCTGCTGCTGGGCGACCCGGTCGAGCACGCCGCCGAGGTCGCTGGCGAAGCGGACGGGCAGCGGGCCGGTCTCGCCCGTGCCGAGCGTCTGGGGCGCGGTGAATCGCGTGAGCTGGGCGGCGGCGTCGTCGACGTCCTGCGCGGCGAGCGCCCCGACCTCCACCGGGTACCAGAGCTGGGTGCGCACGGAGGAGACGGGGAACTGCGTGGGCAGCCGGCCGTCCCACGCCGGGCTGACGTAGGCGGCGGCGAGCGCCGAGGTGCCGAGGTTGAGGTCGTCGACGAGGTACGGCTCGGCCGACTGCGGGTTGTGCACCCAGAAGCCGTCGTCGGCGTCCAGGGCGGTGAACGTCCCGGTGAGGAGCACGGGCACGGTGTTGCCCACGACCCGCCGCTCGGTGCCCACCTCCCACTCCAGCGCCTCGGCAGCGGGCGCGGCGAGGACGACCTCGAGCGGGCCGCCCGCGGCGATGGCCTGCCGGACGAGGGCGGTCTCCTCGTCGAGCGTGAGGGAGATGCGCTCGGCGTCGCTGAGCCCCGCGTACGGGTCGACGTGCGTCGGTGGCTCGGGCCAGCGGCCGGCGGTGAGCTCGACGTGCTCGCCGAGCTGCGGGTCGACCTTGAGGCTGAGCCGCTGGGTGCCGATGACGGGGTCGGGCGGGGCCTGGACGTCGAAGGGGGGCGTCGCGACCCAGAAGAGCGGGTCGCCGAGCATGCTGCGCAGCGGCTCGGGCTGCGCCGCGCGCAGCTCCTCGAGGGCGACGAGCGTCCCGCCGAGGCTCTCCTCGACCTCGGGCGCGAAGGGCGTCGTGCCGGGCGCGGGCGCCGGGAGGTCGGGCCACGTGTCCGGCAGGACGGCGACGACGTCGCGCGCGAGCGGGCTGGCCCCGGCGATCTCGTGGGTGGTCTGCCGGTCGTCGACGCCGGCGAGGAGCCGGGGCCAGGCGGTGACGACACCGGAGACGAGCAGGACGAGGAGCACGAGGGCGACGGGGACCGCCTTGTGGGCGGTGGCCTGCCGGGCGGTGAGGCGCAGGAGGCCGGTCATCGCACCTCCTCCCGGTACTCGGCGTCCAGCGCCTGGGCCCGGACGCGGGCGGCGAGCGTGGCGCCGACGACGAGGAGCCCGCCCGCGAGGACGGCGAGGACGCCGAGCGCCGGCAGCACGTCGAGGCGGCCGCCGAGCGGCAGCGGGGAGACGTCGGTGGCGGAGGCGCGGGCGAGGGTGGGGACGAGCACCGCGGAGGCGAGCCACCCGGCGACGACGCCGAGCACGGCGCCGAGCGCGCCGACCCCGAGGAGCTCGGCGGCCCTGCTGCGCGCCTGCGCGGCCGGCGGCAGTCCCAGCGCGCGCAGCACCATGACCTCGCTGCGCCGCTCCCGGGCGAGGGCGAGGACGACGGCGGCGACGCCGGTGAGGGCGAGGAGCGCGGACCCGCCCGCCGCGATCCAGAACGCCTGGCGGACCGAGGCCGCGGAGTCCGTCCGGCCCGTCCCCGCGACCTCGACCTGCGCCTCACGGCCGGCGAGCTCACGGGCGGCCGACGCGACGTCCGCGGCGTCGGTGTCCGCGGCGACGGCGAGCCACACCTGCCGGGGCAGCACGGGGCCGGGCTGCCGGGCCAGGACGTGCTGCCCGAGGGTCGCGAGGTCGACGAGGACGGCGTCCTCCTCCAGACCGCCGGGCAGGGCGTCCGCGACGGCGGTGACGGTGAGGTCGGCGGAGGTACCGGCGAGCGCGAGGGGCAGGGCATCCCCGACGGCGAGGTCGGCCGTGGCGGCGAGGTGGGCGGTGACGACGGCGGGCACGGCGGCGGGGACGTCGGCGGGCACGAGCCGTGCCTCGGCCGTGTCCGTCCCGGCCGGCAGCGCCCCCCGCAGCCCGAGCGGCGGCTCGACGTCGACTGCGGGCCCGAGCGCGTCGCTCGGCGCCCACGTGCCCAGGGGCAGGTCCGCGCCGTCGGCGGCGAGGGAGGCCACGTCGTAGGTGAAGACCGACCCGTAGCGCGGCCCGCTGACCGCGAGGTCGAGGGCGACCACCCGGTAGGGCCCGCCGGGCGGCAGGGCCACCCGGAGCCGGTGCTCCGCGGGCTCGGGCCCGACGAGCGCGTCCTGCCCGTCGGGGTCGGCCGGGAGCTCCCCGACGTCGATCATGCTCAGCGCGCCGTCGGCGTCCGCCAGCCAGAGGGCGGCGGCGAGGGAGAAGTCCCCCTCGCGCAGCCGGGCGAGCTCGTCGGCGACGACCGCCGCGGCCTCCTCCGGGGACAGGCCGTCAAGGGTGACGAGACGGTCGAGGAGCGAGGCGGCCTCGGCCTCGAGGACGTCCTCCGCCCCCTCGGCCGCGGCGAGGGAGGCCCGGACGGTGACGTCGAGCGCGCGGGCGCCGTCGGGCAGGGCGACGCCGGGCGCGGCGGTGGCGAGCCCGGCGGTGGCGCCGGTGAGGCCGAGTCCGTCGGGCAGGCGGGTGAGGTCGTCGAGCCGGCCGGCGGGCAGGGCGGTGAGCGCGACCGGCACCTCACCGAAGCGTCCGGCCTCACGCAGCACGACGCCGGCGGCGGAGACGCCGGGCAGCTCGCGGTAGGGCACCGCCGAGACCGACTGCGGCCGGGCGAGGCGCGAGGTGGTCCCGGCCGGCAGCTCGACGCGCACGTCGGCACCCGTGGCGAGCGCGGCGACGTGCTCGCGCTGGACGGCGGTGGCACCGGCGAAGGACGCGGAGACCGTCGTCGCGCCGACGGCGAGCACGACGAGGACGAGGGGGACGGCGTAGGCGCGCACTCGCCGGGAGACCTGACGCGCGGCGAGCACGCCGACGAGCCCACGGCGGCGGGCGAGGAGCCCGGCGACCACCCGGGCGAGCGGGCCGAGGAGGGCGAGCGCGCTGACGGCGAGGGCGGCGAGGAGGGCGCCGAGGGAAAGGACGGCGAGCACGTCGGCGCCGCCGTCGTCGAGGAGGGGGGTGCCGTGCCGCAGCAGCTGCCAGGTGGACAGGGCGGCGCCCGCCCCGGTGAGCACGAGGGTCCCGGCTGCGGCGGCGCCCCGGAGCCGGCCGGAGCGGTCGGTGGCCGTCCGCCGAGCCGCGGCGCGCGCCTGGAGCCCGGCGACCACCGTCCCGGCGAGGAGCGCGACGACGGCCACGGCGGCACCGACGGTGAGGATCACCGCCCGCTGGGCCTCCCCGCCGTCGAGCCGGCCGACGACGAGCGCCGCGAGGGCCGTCCCGGCGCCGGCGCCGAGGACGCACACGACGCCGAGCTCGGCGGCCGACCACGCCGTGATCT